>JBHEPQ010000079.1:0-6288 GCA_046260215.1 Chromatocurvus sp. | reverse complement strand
TTGCGGAGACCGGTGACAGAACAGTGGTCGACCTGCGCGTCGGCGTCACCACCAGCCACTGGGAAGTCACAGCGGCCATTACCAACCTGTTTGACGACGATACGCCCCTCAGCGTGACGCCCTTCGTCAATCCGCAGACCTTCGCACGCAACTTCATCGTTTACGTCCCGCCACAGCGCCTCTGGAACCTGCGCGCGCGGTACAGGTTCTGAGGTGAAAGACATGACTGATAGCAACAAGCGATCCGCCCCGGAGGGTATTCCGCGACGCCGGCTCCTGGCCATGGGACTCGGGGGGGCGACACTGTCCGGGCTGGGCGTGCCGCTCAGGCTGCGCGCTGCGCCGGAGCGCGTTGACGTCGCCATCGTCGGTGCCGGACTTGCAGGTCTGAACGCCGCCATCATGCTGGAGGAACTGGGCGCGTCCGTCAGGCTGCTGGAGGCCGGGCAACAACCCGGCGGCCGCTGCCTGACACGCGACATGCAGTCCCATGCCATCGACGTGGGGGCCTCGCAGATCGGCGCTTCCTATGCACGTGTTCACGACATGTGCCGGCGCCTTGGTGTCGAGCTGGCACCCGGGGCGCATCTCAATGCGCCCTATGCACCTGTCGTCGGGGGCCGATTGATTCCAGCAGGGGACTGGCCGGACTCGACGTTCAACCTGACACAGGGTGCCGAGAGGGAGGTCATGCCGCACGCGCTGACGGACTTCTATGTCGGCCAGCGCACCCCCTTCGACGGCATCAATGAGTGGCGCAGTCCGGAAGCGGCGCAATACGACATCTCAATTGCCGACTGGCTGCAGCAGCAGGGCGCGTCGCCAGAAGCCGTGCGCATTATTTTTGAGTCGAATGGTCGCATGTCCCTGGAGCAGCAGAGCATTCTGCGCATGCTGCAGGAGCTGACTCGGGGCAAGGCGGAGATGCAAGGCTTCAGTGAAGAACAGCGACGGACGCTGGATCACTATGAAATCGCCTCGCTCATCTCGTCGCATGTCGTTGGCGGCACATCCAGGCTTACCGACGCCATGGCCGCGCAGGTCGGGGATAATCTCCGACTGGCAAGCAGGGTAACCGCAATCGACAAGGGACCCACCGGCTGCCGCCTGCAGCTTGCCGACGGCGCGGCTGTCAGCGCCGACTTCGCCATTCTTGCCCTGCCGTTTTCAACGCTGCGAAACATCCGCTTCACACCGGCGCTACAGGGCACACAGGCGGAGGCGATCACAGACATGGTCTACAACAACCAGAGTCAGATATGGTTTGGCGTCAAGGCTCCCTATTGGGAGGAAGATGGTATTGAGGCCTCCATGTGGACAGATGGGCCGCTACAGTTAATACGCCAGCAGATTGAACCGGACGGTTCAAGGACCGTCATGAGCGCCATTGCTTCGGGCAGCAAGGCCGCTTCACTCGATGCAATGCCATCGCGCGAGCGCGGAGAATTCGCCCTGCGCGAAATCGCGCGCATTCGCCCGTCGACAAAAGGCAAACTGGAGGTACTCGGCACGTTCTCGTGGCGCGAGGGTCGCAGCGCCGGCGGTTGCAGCTTTACCTACCCGGTCGGGCGCGTGCTCGACTGGGTGCACAACATGGGAAAGCCGCACGGGCGTATTCACTTTGCCGGAGAGCACCTGCGCCAGGTTGAACTCGGCATGGAAGCCGCGATGGCGAGTGGCGAGCGGGCCGCAATCGACATCGCTGCACGGGTTGTCGCCTGAAAGACCGGCGGCGCCCCATCCCGGCGACGGAGTGGTACGATCCGGAACCCAAGGCAGCAGGAGACTCACAATGAAAGGGAAGCGTCACATTTGGCTTCGCGCGCACCACCCGGGTCGCGTCAAACACGCCATTATCCTGCTGACTCTGGCAATTGCCAACCAAGGCGCATTGGCGAACGATGATGAGTGGAGCAAGCGCGAACTCATGCAGGGTCGCATCGCGTTCCTTAAGTGTCGCGCTTGTCACGTCGTGACAGGCGAGGACAGTGGCGGCAAGCTCGGCCCCTCACTTGCCGGCGTGTTCGGCCGGGTGGCCGGCACGGCCAGGGGTTACGAGAACTACTCGAGCGCTCTGCGCAATGCCGAATTTGTCTGGGACGCGCAGGCAATGGACGCCTGGCTGGCTGACCCGGAGGCCCTTGTTCCGGGGAATCTCATGGTCTTTCCCGGGATTAAAGACGCCAGTGCGCGCGCCTTGCTGGTCCGTTATCTGCAGCAAATCACCGACGAAGACACCTAGGCCGCGCTGGCTGCAGACGCCGCTGCCGGGTTTTCACTCCCGATCTGCTTCCTCACCGCTGCTCATGGTGCGACGCATTTCCACCAGCTCGACCAGGCTGGCGAACCTGTCAATGTCCCGCTGGTAATCCGCTTCAACACGCTCTATTTCGCGCTGTCGGTCCGCGATGCTTCTCTCTGTCGACACGATCTCCGACTGCAGATCGCTGATTGCCTCCAGATGTGACTCACTCACGTTAAGACCGCGGCGCTCCTGATCGGCCGCCTCGGCCTGATAGTTCTCCACCTGCTGCTTCAGTGATCGCTGCTTGCCCTTGAGGATGCTCACCCGAATACGCAGATCCCGGAGAGCACGATCTCGTGCAGCTTCAATATCCCCCACGGTGCTGTATCGAAGCAACAACGACTCATCCCACTTCTGCAGTCGCTCGCGTTCAGCGGCCTCGTCGCTCTCCCTGCGCTGCTCGGCATCCATATTCGCCCGTGCCTCATCCCCGGGTCTGGGCGGTACGACGTCAATAAGCACCCCTTTTTCATTCAATACTTCATAGCCCCGTGCCACCTGCTCCGGAGGTACCTGGTAGGCGATGACCCTGTGCCCATCGTCGTTGACATACCGATACATCTCCCGCGCGTGCGTCGTTGAGGACACCGCGCCAAGTGCGCAACAGAATATAAACAGCATGATTTTATTCATAAATGTCCAATATAGGCGCCCAGAGCCGACTGAACAACCCGCTGCGGGATTGGCTGAACGCCGATGTCCACTGCTGGTGGCCATGCTGGGCCACTAGACACCGTACTGCGCCCGGTAGTTCCGCATGGCGTCAAGAACCGGGTCGCTGGCATGACTGCCGGTCTGCGCCACGTAGTCTATGATATCCGTCATACCTATTATGCTTCTTACCGGCGCGCCATAAGTCAGTTCGATTTCCTGCACAGCGGACCGCGCACCCTGGCCCCGCTCCTGACGGTCCAGACCGATCACGACACCCGCAAACCGGGCTCCCGCCTGCTCGATCATGCCAATAACCTCCGTTACCGCCGTACCCGCTGTCATGACATCATCAATCACCAGGACACGACCACGCAGGGGAGCACCCACCAGAATACCACCCTCACCGTGGTCCTTGGTCTCTTTGCGGTTGTAAGCGAAGGGCACATCGCGATCGTGATGATCAGACAGCGCTACCGCTGTCGCCGTTGCCAACGGTATTCCCTTGTACGCAGGGCCCAGTAAGACATCAAAAGCCACATCGGATTCCACGATACAGCGTGCGTAGTGACGCCCCAGAGCGGCAAGTGCCGCACCCGTCGAAAAAGCACCGGCATTAAAAAAATACGGGCTTTGCCGCCCCGATTTCAGGGTAAATTCTCCGAACCTGAGCACATTGTGGTCACGGGCGAGCTGGATAAATTCATGTTGATAGGGCTTCATGCGCGGATCCTCGCGGCGACCGGCCAGCGCCAGGGCTGCCAATGGCCACCGCTGCAGCTGCAAGCAAATGTTGTAGTAGTGGAGTATTCTGGCACGGCGCTATTGGTTATCATAGCGAGTGCCAGGCGGGGGAGAAAGAATGAGAATCATAAGTTTCAGTGCTGACGGCTTGAAGCAGGCGGCAAAGCGGGGTCTGTACGACTGGATCGCGGAACAGGATGCGGACTTCATCTGCATTCAGGATATCCGGTGTTCCGAATACGACCTGCGCAGCGACAAGTACTTTCCTCCCGAGTACAACGCGTACTTTTTCGACGATATCGATGGCGGGAAAAACGGTGTCGCCCTGTACTGCCGCAAATTGCCCAAAGCCATCATGACCGGACTCGGCTTCGCCGATTTCGATATGGAGGGGCGCTACATCCAGGCGGACTACGAACGCCTGAGCGTGGGCTGCCTGTTGGCACCCAGCGCCGCGGAAGGCGACAAAGACGCTCTCGCACGCAAGTCGCAATTCTACGAATTACTGGGTAATCATCTACAGAAAGTGCGCAACAAGCGTCGGGAATTCATCATCTGTGGCAACTGGCATATCGCGCACACCGCAGCCGACCTGCAGAATGCGGGCGAGAATGGAGGTAAACCGGGATTCCTTGGTGAAGAGCGCCAGTGGATGGACGAATTGCTAGACAACGGTTATGTCGACGCCTTTCGTGAGGTCAACACCGATCGCGACGAGTTTACCTGTTGGCCGGATGATGAGGGCCGCGAATCCAACGGCTGGCGCACCGATATGCAGATCGTTTCCGAGGGCCTGAAGTATCAGATTGAATACGGCGCCATTTACAAGGTGCAGACTTTCTCCAGCCACGCACCCGTCATCATGGATTACGACACCGAGGCCTGAGACGGACGGCGCGCAACAGCACGCACCGTCCCGGGCAATCAACCGACTGCCAGCGCGGCTTTCTGCACCGCGAACAGCTCCCGGATCCCTCCCTCGGCCAGATCCAGCATGCCGTTGAGTTCCTCGCGTCCGAAAAGGGCGCCTTCGGCCGTACCCTGTACCTCGATAAAGCCGCCAGCCTCGGACATCACGACATTCATGTCGGTCTCGGCACGGGAGTCCTCCGCGTAGTCAAGGTCCAGAACCGGCGTACCCTGATAGATGCCTACCGATACCGCGGCGACCATATTCTGCAGTGGGTCCGCCAGCAGAGCCTTGCTCCGCTGCAGGCCGTTCAAGGCATCCACCAGGGCCACACAGGCGCCGGTGATGGAAGCGGTTCGTGTGCCGCCATCTGCCTGAATGACATCGCAATCTATCGTGATGGTGTTTTCACCGAGCTTCTTCATATCCAGTGCCGCTCGCAGCGATCGCCCGATCAGCCGCTGGATCTCCAGCGTGCGCCCACCCTGACGTCCGCGGCTTGCCTCCCTGGCCATGCGACTCCCGGTAGAGCGTGGCAGCATACCGTACTCTGCGGTTACCCAGCCCTGCCCGGTGCCGCGCAGAAAGCGGGGGACCCCTGGCTCGACAGAGGCGGTACAGATCACCCGCGTATCGCCGAAGGAAACGAGCACGGAGCCTTCGGCGTGACGTGTGTAGCCGCGCTCCAGTGTCACATTGCGCAGTGCGGCGGGCTGCCTTCCGCTGGGTCGTTGCATGCCGGGCTCTCCTTTACCAGAATCGCGACAGTATACAGAAGCGCCCAAACCGCGTCCGCAACCGGCCGTCCGCAACCGGCCGTCCGCATTGTGGCCCGGTTTGCCCGATGGTAGCGTAGCCTAGTCATTACCGAATGATGAAAGGACGGTGCCGTGCAGGACGACATGTCTCAGGTCGCGCTGGTGGAAGGCATGCGCGCCGGCGATGAGGCCGCATTTACCCAGGCGGTGCGTCGCTATACCCCATCCATGCTATCTGCCGTCAGGGGCCTGTGTGATCCAAGCGCGGCCGAGGATGTTGTTCAGGAGAGCTGGCTCCGTGTGATAAAGGCAATACAGGGGTTTGAGGGACGCGCGACACTCAAAACCTGGCTCTGCAGCATTGCGATAAACGAGGCACGACAGCGATTACGTAAAACCCGACGTGAAGTGACGGCGGATCTCGACCCCACCGATATCCCATCACTGGAGGGTCGATTTACCGCTGGCGGCGCCTGGCTGGTGCCCCCGACTGCATGGACGGAACAGGCGATTGAGAGTCTGCTCGAGCGCGATTGCCTTCAGAACTGCATCGATAAGCACATCGCCGCGCTTACGGAAGATCAACGCAGCGTACTGGCCCTGCGCGATCTTCAGCAAATACCGGTCGAGGACATCTGTAGTATTCTTCAGCTGAGCCACTCTAATCTTCGGGTGCTGCTCCACCGGGCCCGACACAGGATATTTGCCATGGTGGAGCATTTCATGACCACCGGAGAATGCTGATAACCTGCCGCGGCGGTGCAGGCGTTCAACGACGCATTGACGTCACTGGCGGCGGCCATTCAGTCACGCCGCGTGTATTTCGGCAAGCGAAAGCCCCGCACAATCGCAGCGCCTCGCAACAGAAAAGCCAGTGAAACCGCCGCGACAAAGGCGATCGGATCGGGTACACCCGCCAC
>JBHEPQ010000077.1:0-5710 GCA_046260215.1 Chromatocurvus sp. | reverse complement strand
CCACGTAATCCGTGATCCCGTGCACCAGCGCATGTTCCAGGCGTTTTTCCACCGCCTGCTCGCGCCAGGCCGGATCTTCCTTTTTCGCCGCCTCGCCGGCGTCGCGGTAGGTGTCGGCGATGGCCAGCAGCCGGTCCGTGGCGTCATCGCGACGATTGAAAAGCACGTCCTCGACATGCTCACGCAGTTCGTCGGGGATATCGTCGTAGACGGTGATCTGTCCCGCATTGACAATGGCCATGTCCATGCCCAGAGGAATAGCGCGGTACAGGAAGGCCGAGTGCATTGCCTCGCGCACGGCGTTGTTGCCGCGGAAGCTGAACGAGACGTTGGACAGGCCGCCGGAAACGTGGACCAGGGGCATCGCCTCCTTGATCAGGCGGGTGGCCTCGAAGAAGGCGGTGGCATAGTCGTTGTGCTCCTCGATACCCGTGGCAACGGCGAAAACGTTGGGGTCGAAAATGATGTCCCAGGGGTCGAAGCCGGCGTCGTTGACCAGCAGATCGTAGCAGCGCTGGCAGATAGCGAACTTGTGCTCCGCTGTTTCCGCCTGGCCGTTCTCGTCGAATGCCATGACCACGACTGCCGCGCCATAGCGGCGCACCGTGCGCGCCTGCGCGAGGAACGCGGCCTCACCCTCCTTGAGCGAGATCGAGTTCCCCACGGCGCGGCCCTGCACGCACTTCAGCCCCGCCTCGATGACCTCGAACTTCGAGCTGTCGATCATGATCGGCACCCGGCTGATGTCCGGCTCCGAGGCAATCAGGTTCAGGAAGGTGGTCATGGCCTCGTCGCTGTCCAGGAGGCCCTCGTCCATATTGACATCGATGATCTGGGCGCCGTTCTCCACCTGCTGCCGCGCCACGTGCAGGGCGCTGTCGTAGTCGCCCTCCATGATCAGCCGCTTGAAGCGCGCCGACCCGGTGACGTTGGTTCGCTCACCGATATTGATGAAATTCGCGATTGCGTTGCTCATGCCGCGGTCCCCGCTTCAAACATTTCCAGGCCGGAAAGGCGCATGCGCTGCACCTGCTCCGGCAGGGGGCGGGGCGCCTTGCCCGCCACAGCGGCGGCGATGGCCCGGATGTGCGCTGGCGTCGTACCACAGCAGCCGCCGACGATATTGACCAGGCCGGCATCGGCCCACTCGCCGATGTGCCCGGCCGTCTCTCCGGGCTGCTCGTCGTAGCCACCCATCTCGTTCGGCAGACCGGCATTCGGATAGGCGCTGATCCGTGTATCCGCCACTTCCGCCAGTGTTTTCACGTGGCGGCGCAACTCCGACGCTCCGAGGGCGCAGTTGAGGCCGATAGTGAAGGGTCGCGCATGGCTCATGGAGACCCAGAACGCCTCTGGGGTCTGACCGGTGAGGGTGCGCCCGGAACGGTCCGTGATCGTGCCGGAGATCATCAGCGGCGGTACCGGCACGCCGTCATCGCGCAGCGTTTCAATGGCGAAGATGGCGGCCTTGGCATTTAATGTGTCGAAAATTGTCTCAAGGAGAATCAGGTCGCAGCCCGCCTCGATCAGCGCGCGCGCCGCCTCGCCGTAGGCGGCGGCCAGGCGGTCGAAGGTGACGGCGCGGTAACCGGGGTCATTGACATCCGGGCTGATGCTGGCGGTCTGGTTCGTCGGCCCGATACCGCCGGCCACCCAGCGCGGGCGCTCCGGCGTAGCCACCGCGTCCGCCGCCTCGCGGGCCAGGCGCACGGATTCGCGGTTCATCTCCGGCACCAGGTCTACCATCGCGTAGTCAGCCTGGCTGATGGCGTTGGCGCCGAAGGTGTTGGTGCAGAGAATGTCGGCGCCGGCCTCGAGAAATGCCTCGTGGATACCGCGGATCATGTCCGGCTGGGTCAGGCTCAGCAATTCGTTGTTGCCGCCGACGTCCGATCCGTGATCCGCAAAGCGTTCGCCCCGGTAGGTCGCCTCGTCCGGCGCCTGCTCCTGGATCATGGTTCCCATGGCGCCGTCGAGTACGAGGATCCGCTCCCGGGCATGCACTGCTATGTCGCGTGTCTCTGTCATTTCAGGCTGCGTCCTGTTGTCCTTCAGCCACGGGGACACCCAGCGCGCGGCAGATCGCGAGGCTCACCTCCGGCTTGTTAAGGGTGTATATGTGGAACTCGGAAATGCCCGCGGCGACCAGCCGCCGGCACTGCTCCACGGCGACGGAGGTGGCGACCATTGCGCGCAGCTCCGGGTCGTCGTCAAGGCCGGCAAACATCGCTTCCATCCATGGCGGAATAGTCGCGCCACACTTGCTGGCGAAGCGCTTGAGGCCGGCGAAGTTGGCGACCGGCATGATGCCCGGCACGATCGGTGCGGTGAGGCCCGCGCTGCGTGCGCGGTCGATGAAGCGCACGATCGTATCCGTGTCGAAGACAAACTGCGTGATGGCCGCAGTGGCGCCGGCGTCGAGCTTGCGCTTGAGGTGATCGAGATCCGCCTCGGCGCTGGCCGCTTCCGGGTGTACCTCCGGGTAGGCGGCGACAGCGACATCGAAATCCCCGACCCGGCGCAGGCCGGCGACCAGTTCCGCCGCATCCCGGTAGCCGTCTTCCTGTAGCGATGCGCCCTCGGGCAGGTCGCCGCGCAGGGCGACGATGCGCCTGATTCCGGCATCCCAGAGCTGTTCCGCCTGGCTATCTATATCGCTGCGACTGGCACCGACGCAGGTCAGATGGTGCGCTACCGGCAGGCGGGAGCGTGCCGCGACCGCGTCGACGACGTGACGGGTGCTCTCCCGCGTAGACCCGCCGGCACCGTAGGTGACAGAGAAATAACCCGGCCGGGCTTCGGCCAGGCGATCAACGGTGCGTCCGAGCGCCTCGACGCCTTTTGCGGTCTTCGGAGGGAACAGCTCAAAGGACACGGATGCGGCTTGCTGTCGCGTTACTGATGTCATGGCGGTCATTGATCTCAGGCATTGGTTGCATGAAAAGGGTTCGAGGGGATGCGACGCAGAGCGAGCCCCCCCGCAGCCAGGTGCTCAGCCCTCAGGCCGGCTTGCGAAACAGCTGTATGCCCCAGGCGAGGTGGCCCGCGTCAGCGGCATTCACCCAGTGCTCGAGGCCGACGGCCATGCGCTCCAGGTAGTCTGCGGAACTGCCGTTTTCGAGCAGGCGGTCATGGTTGGCCAGCATCTCTTCGCGAACACGGGAGTAATGCGTGCGCAGTTGCTCGGTCATCGCGTCCTGGGCAACCGTTTCCAAGCCTACCGACTCGGCAGCCTCCCGGTAAAAACGCAGAGAGCCAAGGCTGTTCAGCTGCAGCCGCGCGTAGACCGGCCCCAGCGCATCCTGCGGCACGTCGTCGGCCTGCATTGGGTCGGTAAAAATGAGGTGGCCGCCCGGCTTCAGAACCCGGAAGGCCTCGGCCATGACCTTGTCCCGCTGATCCGAGTGCAGGAACGCGTCCTGGCTCCAGACCACGTCGAAGCTGTCGTTGTCTTCCGGCACCGCCTCGAACACGCCGTGGCGTACGTCGATCCGGTCACGAAGACCGGCCTGCTGGTTTTTCTTTAGGTTGTACTCGTTCTGGATCTCGGAAATATTCAGGCAGACAGCGCGGCAGCCCGTTCTGCGAACCAGCGTGCGCATGGCGCCGCCATAACCGGCGCCCATGTCCAGCACCTGGCTGTCGGCGTCAAGTGGCGGCAGCCGCTCGATCATGGCCTTGATGGTGCGGTCGCTGGCGCTGCGGATATCGCGGGTGTCATCGTATAGCCCGACATGCAGGTCCTCGCCTCCCCAGATGGTCGAGTAGAAGGTGTCTGCATCCGTGCTGTCGTAGTAATTCTCGGTGATGTCGCGGATGTCCTCCTTCACGCTGCCGTTGGTGCCGCCCCAGCGCATCAGGTGCACGGCGGACTTCTCGACCACGTGGATGAAGAAGTCCGGATCGTCCTCGGCGTAGGTCTCCTGAAAATCGCCGTAGGTACGCACGCGCTCGAAGCCGGCCTCGTGGAACAGCCGCCGCACGTAGTTCTTGCGGATGGGGCACATGTTAAGCGTGTATTCCTGACCGTCGGGAAAGCTGTAGACCATGCGGATCAGGCCATCATCGAGGTGGCTGGGCTCCGCAGTTACCCGGTCGCCGCAGTAATAATATTTGTGCTTGGTGGAGAAGCCCCGGTCGAACATGGCGTCGTAGTTGCGCTGATCCAGTATGAGGATGCCATCGTGCTTGAGCGCGGCGTAAAACTCGGCCAGCGCACGGCGACGGTCAGATTCCTGGTGCAGGTGGGTGAAGGAATTGCCCAGGCAGATAATGGCGTCGTACTTGCCGTCGATGTCGCGGTTCAGCCAGCGCCAGTCCGCCTGCACGGTCTTGAGGATCAGGCCGCGGTCACGGCCGTTGGCAAAAGCTTTCGCGACCATAGCCGCGGAGCCGTCTGCGGCGGTGACATCAAATCCCGACTCGGCGAGGCGTACGGAGTGAAAACCCGTACCGCAGGCGACATCCAGCACTTTTTGCTTGCCCCGGGCGCGCAGGATGTCGATGAAGAACTGGCCTTCGGTTTCTGCGCGGCGCCGCCAGTCGATCAGTTCGTCCCACTTGTCGACAAAACTCGTGATGTATTCCTTACGATAGTGGTCGGTCTCGCGCACGTCGAGCGGGTTGTCGCCGTACTCCTGCTCTGTCGTACGTAGCTCTGCATTGCCTTGCTGTTGACTGCTCATGGCGCGTGTCACTCCCTCTGTCCTAGGTGATCAGTGGTCGGTCGCCGCCCGCGGCCTCCCACATGTCTGGCCCGCCTGAATACCCGCAGTTACTGCTGTGCCGGTCAGAATGCCCGACACTGATGGATACCGCACAATTTCGTTAAAACATTTAGTTTAGGCTAACGTTTTTTGGCGGCGTAGCCTCATAGCAAGATCAAGCATAGCCCTTTTTTTTGGGAATACAAGGGGATAACGAGGTAGCCTTTGAGTCGTAATGCTTTGAGAAATGAAATATTTCAGTAATATTCTTCTGAGGATCTCAGGCGGCGCCACCGCCGAGTACCGGTGCCGCTTCATCGTCTTCCGCGCCCAACATGGACGCGACACGTTCCAACGCCGCAATCAGCATGGACTGCTCCCAGTCCTCGAGCGCCTCGAACCGGTCTGCGTAGTGTTTCTGCAAGGCGTCCGGTGCACGTTCGATCGTGTCGCGACCGGACTCCGTCAACACAATGATCGTGTGCCGGCGGTCCTTGGTGGACTGCTCCCGACACACAAGGTTGTGGCGCACGAGTTTGTCCACAAGCGCGGTCACGGTGGCCTGGGACACTAGGAGGCGCTGGGAGATTGCCTTGGATGTACAGCTTTGCGTTTCTGCCACCAGCTGCAGCACGCGGAGCTGTACGGCGGTAAGCCCGGCCGCTCGCGCGAGTTCGATGCCGTAGAGCTCCGTCGCCCGCAGGATGCGCCGCAGGGCCACGAGACTTGTATCGGTGCGATTCATGTCATGCGTCTGTGTTCTTTTCGTCTATTTTTTCATGAATGTTATATGCGCGCCAGCCACTGCGTTCATTGTCCTGCCGCTGGGTGGCTGTGTGTTTGGTTATAGTAGTTGATGAAATTAAGTCTGTAGTAGGTAATGCACCCGGATCTGCCGGGCCCGGCGATTCCGTATCCGGCGTGATCGCTTCCGGCAAAGCCGTATGCGGTACCTCTGAAACGATATAGGTTCCACCCCGCATGTGTCTGCGGGAATCATGTTG
>JBHEPQ010000060.1:0-8075 GCA_046260215.1 Chromatocurvus sp. | reverse complement strand
CCTGGACCCCCGGTGGAACCCGCCGTGGAGGCGCAGGCCAGTGACCGCGCCCACCGCATCGGCCAGGACAAACCCGTTTTTATCTACAAGCTGATCGCCGCGGGCACTGTGGAAGAACGAATTCAGGAACTGCAGGTGCAGAAGCGTGCGCTTGCCGATACGCTTTTCAGTGATTCCGGTGCGGCGGGGCTGCCGCGGGACGGTGAGGCTCTGCTGGAGTTGCTGGGGTCAGGTCCATTGACAGGGTCTGCAATTGCTGGGGTCACGTCCCGGACGTGACCCAGAAAGAGAAAAGTACGCTTAACGCCACGGTGAAACCCCAATCTACACGAGTGACAGAAAAATCGGAGGTTTTGGCAGAGAGCCGTTGTATCGTTCTCAGGCGCTTGGCAATGTTGAGGCGCCCCGCCCTGATCCTGTCCCCGGACGCCTTCAATGAAAATCTGGGGGCTCGCGCTTGCCGCACCGGTCATCCACAGCTACGGTGCTGGCCAAGGTGCGCTTGCTGGTGAGCTGGCACTGAGGGCTTACCTGCCGCGGGCCATAAGCTGACCGCTACCCGCAGGGGGCGAAAATCCGCTGGGGGAAAATCGCCGCTCGCTTGTCTCATCAGGTTCTGAGCAGCATTGGCGACGGCAGGATATCGGACCTGCAGCGGCCGTACACCCGGCGGAGGGTCATGGGATGGGCACAGTGAAAGGCAAGACAAGTCGTTCTCGTGTCTCCGCCTCCTATGTGGAAAACCGTGATTTCCTCAAGCGCTTCCTCGCGCGCTTCTTCGTCGACCCGCGCGACATCGACGATGTCGCTCAGGAGGCCTATGTGCGCGCCTTAGAGGCGGAGCGCAGTCGGCCGGTGCGTTCGCCGCGGGCCTTCCTGTTCCGGGTGGCCCGCAATGTCGCTCTCAACGAGCTTTCCCGTAAAGCGCGCGCGCTGACGGACTATATCGATGAAGCCACGGGCGGCGCCGAGGCGGGTGAATCTCTCAGCCTCGAAGAGCAGTACCTGGGCGAGCAGCGCCTGGCGTTGTTCTGCCGGGCGGCGTCGCACCTGCCGCCGCAGTGCCGTCGCGCCTTCCTGATGCGCAAGGTGTATGGTTATTCGCACCGGGAAATCGCATCGACACTGTCCGTTTCGACGAGCACGGTGGAGAAGCACATCGCCACGGGCCTCTACCGGTGCAGCCAGTTCATGGCCGCCATGGAAGACGACCACGGCTTCCCGGCGGCGGTAGACCACACCCCCGATAATGCAAAAGGTAGCAGTGATCATGCCTGAGTCCCCCAGCCATCAACGCTCGGCCATCGACCAGGAAGCCTGCGCCTGGATCGCCCAGTTCGATGGAGAAGAGCCGTCCGCGGCCGACCTGGATGCCTTCCAGGAGTGGATTAACCGCAGCCCCCGGCACCGCGAGGCCATCGGCCGGCTGTCGACACTCTGGCGCGAGCTGAGCGTCCTCACCGAGCTGGCGGCACCGCGTCCGCCGGAGCGGACGCGCGCCCCGCGCTGGCGCCTGGCGCTCGCCTTCGCCGGAGTCGCCACGCTACTGCTGGCTGTGGTGCTTTCGCCCGTGCTCATCCGGAACGAGAACGCGACCGAGGTGCCGGTACTTTACGCGACGGCCATCGGCGAGCAGCGCAGCATCAGCCTTGCGGATGGATCCACGGTGCAACTCAACACCGGCAGCCAACTGCGGGTGGCCTACGGAGAACGCAGCCGGGATCTCTTCCTGCTGGCGGGGGAAGGGTACTTCAAGGTGAGCCACGATCCCGCCAGACCCTTCGTGGTGCATGTCGATGGCCGCAGCGTGCGAGCTGTGGGCACCGCATTCTCCCTGCGCCGGGATACAGCGGGCCTTGAGGTGCTGGTGACCGAAGGGGTGGTTGAGCTGGCAGAGCGCGGCCCGGGCAGCACGATGCTCGGCGAGCGCAAGACCATTCTGGGCACGGTGAAGCGCGGCCAGCGGGTGCGCCTGGCGGACAAGCTGGAGCTCGCCGAACCTGTCTCCACCGAGGAACTGGCACGGGAGCTGGCCTGGCGCGACGGGATGCTCTCCTTCGCCGGCGAGCCGCTAACGCAGGTCATCGACGAAATCAGCCGCTACACGCAGACGCGGATCGTGATCGAGGACCCGGCGCTGAGCGAACTGCGCATCGGCGGCTACTTCCGCGCCGGCGATACCGACGCCATGCTGCAGGTGCTGCAGGCCGGTTTCCCCATCGAGGTTCAGCGCGACGCCGACGGCACCGTTCACCTCCTCGCCCGCCGATGACGCGGTTCACCCCGCGCAAAATCTACTGGGGGGATTTCTGATGCCGCCTGTCTTATACGTCGAGCAGGTTGCCTGCCTGCGGCGGCTCGCGTTGGCATTGTGTGTTGTGATGCTGGCGCTCGCGGGCCCGCAGGCCGGCGCCGAGGGCCCTGAGCGCCTCGCGCTGGACATCCCGACGCAGCGCCTGGACCGGTCCCTGCGCGCCCTGGCTGAGGCGCTGGACGCGCAGACGCTGTTTCCCTTCGACGCGCTGAGCGCGCTCGAGGGGCCGGCGCTGGCCGGCAGCTACATGCCCGGGGAAGCGCTGGCGGCCCTGCTCACTGGTTCCGGCTTCGAGGGCCGGATCAACGCGAATGGGGTGATCGTGGTGCAGCCACTGGCGGCCACCGCCCGGGGGGAGAGGGAAAAAAGCATGAGCAAGTTGACGCAAAGAGAACCCATGGGTAAAGGCGCTGCGCAGGCAGGAGGATACCTGTTGACAGCGCTGGCGACGTTCTTCAGCGGGGGGCTGCTGGCTCAGGAAGCGGCTGAGGGCGGGGCGCGCATTCTGGAAGAGGTTATCGTCACCGCCACCCGCCGTGAATCCGGCGTGCAGGAAACGGCGCTGTCCATTAACGCGATTAGCGGCGACGCGCTGGACAACAACGTCTATACCAATGCTGGGCAATTCCTCGATGCGATACCCGGCGTAACCGCCTTCAACACCGGTCCCACCGATAACCGCGTCATCATCCGCAACATTGCCACCTCCACCCAGGAAAGCGGCGCCCCGACGACCGCGGCCTACCTGAACGATTTCGTTGTCTCCGGCAGTGGGGCGAGCGCGCCGCCGCTGCGCCTGGTGGACATCGAACGCGTCGAGGTACTCAAGGGGCCCCAGGGTACGCTGTTTGGGCGCAGTGCGATGGGCGGCATCATCCGCTATATCGCCCACAAACCGGATACCACGGCGATCAGTGGCGGTGTCAACGGCTATCTGTCGCAGACGGCAGACGGCGGCGACAACGCCGGCGGCTACGGGCATATCAATGTGCCTTTAGGCGATACGCTGGCGCTGCGCGCGGTCGGCTACAGCTACCAGCACGACGGCTTTATCGATAACGTCGAGCTCGGTGAGGACGACATCAATGATGAGGACACCGTCGGTGGGCGCCTGGCCCTGCGCTGGATGCCCAGTGATGCCTTCACGGCGGATCTCCTTTACCTCTACCAGACGATCGATGCCGGACTGAACTGGACCACGACGATCCGCACCCCAGCATCGGACCCCGCAGGCGCAATAACGCCGGCGGATCCCGGCTCCCGCCGCGCTATCGGTGGCGTGGTACAGGGGTCCATCCGTGACTACGAAATCCTGAATCTCGACCTCGAGTATCGCTTCGACAGTTTTGTGGCCAAGCTGCTCGCGACCCGCACCGAAGAAGAACGGGGCTCTATTTTCGACCAGCGTGAGTTTGTGTCCATTACCAATGGCTGCGTTTGTGACGGTGTTGCCCAGCCGTCTGGTGGAACAATCGACACCGACCTGCTCGAGCTGCGTCTGGTATCAGCCGGAGCCGGGCGCCTGGACTGGATCGCGGGCGCGTACTATGAAGATGTTCAGGATGAGTTTGCGCAGAACGTCGTCTACCTGGGCAGTGGCGACGCCGTTTTTGGTTTCCTGCCGGTGGCCGACGGCGCGCTCGCTATTGACACAGAAACGGAATCCCCCAGCAGCGAGCGGGCGGTCTACGGCGAACTCGGCTGGTCTTTCACCGACGCCACAAAGCTGACCGTGGGCTATCGCCGCTCCGACGTCGAGTTCGCGACCACCCGCACCAAGACCGACGGCTTCTTCCCGGAATTCGACGGCACCTCGGCGATTCGCGGTATCGAGTTCGCGACTCAGGAGGATGTGGACACCTACAAGCTGTCGCTCGAGCACGCATTTAGCGAAGACCTGTTCGGCTACTTTATCGCCGCCTCCGGCTACCGGCGCGGGGGCTTTAACCGGCCCACGGCGATTGCGCCCTTCAGCACCTACGGCTCGGATACCCTGTGGAGCTACGAGCTGGGCCTGAAAAGTACCTGGCTCGGCGGGCGCCTGGTCGCCAACGCGTCGCTGTTCTTCATCGACTGGGATGATATCCAGCTGGTCGTTCAGGACCCGGTGACGTTTGCCCGCACCACGCAGAACGCTGGCGCGGCGGAGATTCCCGGCTTTGAGTTCAGCGTGGCAGCGATGCTGACCCCGAATCTGGATGTCACCGTTGCAGGTTCCTTAACGCGGCCGGAACTGCAGGAGGATGTCCCCGGCGGCGCGTCCGGTAAGGCCGGCGATACGCTGCCCGGTGCCGCCGAGGAGCAGTTCACTGTCAGCGCCAACTACGACCGGCCCATGGGGGACGGGCTCAATCTGTTCGGCTCGCTGGTCTATCGCTACGTCGGCGACCGCCTCAATGACTTCAACACCGACCTCGACGTGGCCCTTGGCGATTACGAGCTGATGGATCTCAATGTTGGGGTGCGCAGCGCAAAGGGCTATCGCGTGTCACTGTTTGCTCACAACCTGTTCGATGAAGCGGTTCCCTACACCATTGATCGACAGGGACCGACCTTTGAGCAGATCCCGACGAATCCGCCGCGCACCATGGGGCTGAATCTGACCTACGACTTCTGAGGGCAGAGGATCGCTGCCTGGCTCGCCCCGGGCCGTAAGCCGGTACCTCACCGGCGGCGGCCTGATCCCCTCAATAGCCGGAGACTTCATCGTGCCCCGATCGGCTAAACTTCGCATCAGCGGCCTGCTGCTGGCTCTGCTGATTCTGCTCAGCGCTGCCTGTGCCTGGTTCATTCACGATCGCGGGCTGCCGGTCCTGTCGGTCAGCGCGATGACCATGGGCGCCGGCGCCGGTGCCAAGCTGGCCTGTTCTGGGGTCTACCTGCAGGGGCGCGCGCCGGAGGTGGTGGTCGAGCGCGATCTGCGGCCTCTGCTGGCGCCGCTGCTCACCCATGCGCACTTTGCGTTCGATGCAGCCCGAGCGACGGCATCGGCATCCTACTTTGGCCTGTTCAAGCGCACGGCGCTGTACCGGCCGGGGCTTGGCTGCACGCTGATGATCGACACGACCCGTGACGAGCTGCTCGCCCAGAGTAGCGCGATAGCGGCACCTCCGGCCGACCCCGACCCGCAGGCACCGTGGCCTCTGGGACGTGGCGTGGAGCCGGTGCGACCCGAAGAGGCGCTGAATCGCTCTGCCCTTGCGCAAGCCATCGACGCGGCCTTTGCGGAGGATACCCCCGGGGTCACAATCGATACCCGCGCCCTGGTGGTGGTGCACCGCGGGAAACTGGTGGCCGAGCGCTACGCGCCGGGCTTCGATCCCGATTCCCGCTTCCTGGCCTGGTCGGCGAGCAAAAGTGTGACCAGCGCGCTCATCGGCACGCTGGTCACCGACGGCGTGCTGGCGCTCGATGCGCCCGCGCCCATCGCCGCCTGGCGGGCGCCCGGCGACCCCCGCGGAGCCATTACGCTGCGGCAGCTGCTGACTATGACCGACGGTCTGGACTTCGTGGAGCACCCCTACGCGCCGGGCAACGACAGCACCAATATGCTGTTCAAGGCGCCGGACATGGCCGCTTACACGGCGAGCAAACCGCTTGCTCATCCGCCGGGGTCGCACTGGTCCTATTCATCGGGAACCACCAACCTGCTCTCGCAGATCATTTTCGACGCTGTCGGCGGTGACCTGCCGTCGTTACAGCGTTACGTACGGGAACGTTTCTTCGGCCCCGCCGCGATGCACAGCGCGGTGTTCGAGGTCGATGTCTCGGGCGCGCAGGTGGGCAGCTCCTACTTCTATGCCACGGCACGGGACTGGGCGCGCTTCGGGCTGCTGTTTCTTAACAAGGGGATGATCAACGGTCGGCAGCTGCTGTCGCCGGACTACGTGGTCTTCGCCACAACACCGATCGAGCAGCTGCCGGATGGGAGGTACGGCGGGCAGTTCTGGCTCAATGCCGGCGACCCGGCGGCACCCGAGAAGCGCCGGCTTCCTGATGCACCCCGCGACATCTACATGGCGGCCGGCTTCAACGACGAGTACATCGTCGTGGTGCCGTCCCGCGATACGGTCATTGTACGCGCCGGTTGGACCAATGGCGGCCGCTTTGATCTGAACCGGCATGTGGCGGCCATTCTGGCTGCGCTACCCACTGAGACAGACGAAAGACGGTCCAAAGCGCGGGCGCCCGAGCTACCAGCCTTCACCGCAAACCTCGCAGCAACACCGGGTGACATAACAGGAGACAACCCATGAAACGCAGTCGTATCTTCAGTGCCCTCATCGTCTCAGTCCTCGCCGGCAGCCTGTTCGCCGCCGAGGCGCCGCCGCCGGTCTTCCCGGACACTCCGGAAAATCGGACGCTGATGGAGAGCTCCCTCGCCGAGTATAAGCGCATCGACGCGGAACATGGCCACTTCATCGAGGTCAATGGCATCCGCATGCATTACCTCGAATGGGGCGATGACAGCGGGGTGCCTCTGATCTGGTCGCACGGCTACTCGAGCACCGGCTTCGAGCTCGTCAATGTCGGTCCGCAGCTAGCCGAAATGGGGTATCACGTCTACGCGATCACCTACCGCGGCCACGGCCAGACGCAGGTCGAGGACTACGCGTTTTCGCTGTCCCACGTCGCTGACGATATCGCCGCGATGATGGATCAGCTCGACATCGAGCGCGCGGTCATCGGCGGCTTGTCGCTCGGTGGCGGTGTCACCACCGCCTTCTACGAGCACTACCCGGACCGCGCCCTCGCCCTGGTGCTGGAGGATGGCGGCGCGCACCCGGTACAGGCGCGCACCGAGCGGAACTTCGAGGCGAGGAAGGCCCTCGAGGGCAGCTTCCCGAAGCACGAGGATCTGGTGTTCCCGACGCGCTTCGGAGCCTTCCAGGCGCTGGCCGGGTTCTATCTGCCGAGCTGGGGCGGCACCATCCCGCCGCGTGTGGGGCCGACCTTCCATTCCTGGATCGCTGTGAACGACGCCGGCGCCTTCGTTCCTCACTACGACGGCCCGCGGCTGCTCGGTGAGGGACCCGCAACCATCGATCCCGCCCGCAGCCACGAGCTGCCGCTCCTCGCCCAGTCCTGGCGTCGGACCCATCCGATCATCACCTACCGCGAGCTCGACGTGCCGTTGCTGATCATCGACCCCACCGGGGATGACTTCGACCTCGGTGCGGAGTTCGAGCGCCTGCGAGCTATGCATCCCGAGCTGATCGAGGTGGTGGAGTATCCTGACACACCCCACGCGGCACACCCCATGCGCCCGGACTGGTTCCTGCGGGATATGGCTGCCTTGCTTGAGCAAGTCGAAAACAATGGGCCCTAAGATCACTCGCGCATGGCGGCGCCGTATCGCGAGAATGGGCGTTTGTTTCTCCTACCCCTCGCTACCATTGCGTGTGCTTCGACCCCCGGGCATCACACCATGCTGACATTTCTGCCTCCAACGCCAACTGTAACCGGTCACTGCGCGTTTACCAGCAATGCCGCACGGTCGATGACCTCGCCGCCTTTCACCACCGTGGTGATACGCTGGAGATTGGCAACAGTCTCCAGAGGGTTCGCATCGAGCACCAGGAAATCTGCTAGCGCGCCGGGTGCCAGTACGCCTAGATCATCGCGACGGAGTAGCTGCGCCGCATTGCGCGTCGCGGCGAGCAGCAGGCTGCGGGGGCGGACACTGGCCTCCTCGAGCAGCAACATCTCCACGTGCAGCGCTACGCCGTGCAGCGTACCGAGATGGCTGGCGTCCGAACCG
>JBHEPQ010000052.1:0-5407 GCA_046260215.1 Chromatocurvus sp. | reverse complement strand
GGATGCAAACGCCCCCCGGTAATCGGAGCGCGCAATATTGGTGCCGAATACGGCGCCGATCGTCATTGCGGCCCCCGCGGCCACGATCAAGGTAATCACCGACAGTGGCCGATCCAGCGCACCGTGCACGCCCCGTACATCCCTCAACAGCTTGAGAAACAGCACAGCCAGCTTGGCGCTATAGAGAACGCTCATCCACCAGATGGGCGAGGTCGGATTAGGCGAGAGGAACGTGTAGACCAGATTCAGCGGCGACCCCAGCTCGGTGGCCAGGGCCGTGAAGGCGCCCATCAGCACCGCGATATCCAGAACCAGCAGATAGCGGGTATTGCTGATGACCGGCGCGCTACCGGCCAGCAAGCCGTAGGCCAACAGGAGCGAGATGCCAGTGCTGGTGAGCGCCATCGTGATGTAGATCACCAGTGGTGTTGTCCAGGTTACGACCTGGGTGGTCGCCAGCACGTGAGCGACAAACATTTCGTACAGGCCGACGGCACCGCCGAAAATTAGTCCGAGAGTGATCAGCGCCCAGGCCGGTGTCAGGAAGTCCTGTAAGGTAAGCGTCCTGTTCATGGCCTAGTCTCCCAGTGGCTCCCCGGCGGGGCGAGCGGGTTCAGCCCGACGCTGCGGCCGGTAGTCACGTATATATATCACTCGGGGCTTCGTGCCCAGTTCCTCTCGCAGGCCCTTGCCGCCGTGCCTGGCGACCAGCTTGCTGACATCGCTGTCCGGGTCGTCGATATCGCCGACCTGTCGCGCCCCCGAGGGACAGGCATCAACACAGGCGGGAGCCAGGCCCTCGGCCAGGCGATGGTCGCAGAAGGTGCATTTCTCGACCGTGCCGCGCTGGCGCACCACAGGATAGGTGGTTCCGCGCTCGGGATTGCCGTGCGGGCTGCCCTCGCCACCGACGGCTTCGACCATTCCCGCTGGCGAAAAGCAGCCTTCTGCCAGTTGATCGGTCTCGGCCCAGCTCTGGTGCGGGGTGTCCCAGTTGAAGCTGATGACACCGTAGGGACAGTTGAGCATGCACGCCTTGCAGCCGATGCACTTGTCCGGATCGTGCAGGGTCAGCCCTGTGGGTTTGTCCTTGTACATGGCCTGGGTGGGACAGGCAGTGACACAGGGCGCATCATCGCAATGGTTGCACATGGTCGAGATGTATTCGTAGCGCACATCCGGAAATCTGCCCTGGGTGGAGGTGATCTTGTCGCACCAGTTGATGCCCACCGGCGTATTGTTCTCGATCTTGCAGGCGATAGTGCACGCGGCACAACCGATACAAAGCTGCTGATCGATGACCATTCCATATCCCATGACTACGCTCTCCTGGCTGTTGTCGGCGTTCAGATCTTCTCGACGCGGACACCGTTCTGCCCGGCAAAGGCGGTAGAGCCGGAAAGGCGGTCAAAATCAAGCGCAATCAACTCGTTGTTGTTGCCGCCGATCGCCGTCTTGCCGAACTCCCTGGACGTATAGCGGCCATAAGCCCAATGGCCCATGCCAAAGCTCTTGACCACGCAGCCGGGCCGCACGCCCTCCCAGACTGACGCCGTGCAGGTAATACTGCCCGCCGGCGAGGTCAGGCGGACCTCGTCACCGGTCCGGATGCCGAGTCGATCGGCATCCAGGGGGTTGAGCTTGGCGGCATCGTCAAACTTGATATCGCCAGGCTCCACATCGCGCTCGCCCGAATACCAGTAGTGATTACAGCCGCGTCCTTCGCGATTGAGTCGGTGCTTGGCGTCAACCAGCAACATCGGGTACTCCGCCTCACTGCCTTTGCGCACGGGATGTTCATAGTGCGGGACAAACGCCAGCTCGCCCCGGGCTTCGTAATTGCAGACGTCCAGAACATGATCGATGCTGACACCATGCCTATCGGCATGTCCCCCCAGCGCTTTCTTCAGGCCTTCGCTATAGAACTCGAAATTGCCGGTGCGGGTACCCATGTTGCCCCAGCGAGAGCGAAACGCATAGCGCTCGCTGGTCCACATGCCGACCTGGCGGAATTCGTCCCAGCTGCTGAATCGCGTCCCGCCCACTGTGGACTGGGGGTCCCAGAAGGGTCGGGTGACGATCTTGACCATGTACAGACCGAGGTCGTTGCCGTTGGTCGGCTGCGCTCCCGTCTCCGGATCGCGGAACTCGTTCTTGAGGTAGTCAAGCGGCGCACTGAAACCCTTGCGATCCAGCGCTTCGGCCAACAGCCAGGGTATTTCGGATTCATCCTGGCGAACGTCGCCGGTCTTGACCATGGGCTGCTGTATGCCGACGACGCCGTAGCCGTTGCCGGCGTTGGATACCACGTTCCAGCGCTCGAACATGCTGTGCGCCGACGGCAGGACGATATCGGCAAACATGGCCGTCTCGGACAGGTTCAGCGTGGAGGTGACCATGAACGGAACCTTGGCAAACGCCTCCTCGAACTGCTTGACGCCGGTACTGGAGAACGCGAAGTTGTTCCAGCTGGCATACACCACCTCGATCGGGTACGGGTCTTCTTCCAGTATCGATTCAGCGATCTGGCTGGTGACCACGCCGCCACCGGACTTGCCCTCTTTTAGCGCAGGCAGCTCCAGACGACCGCGCCGGTCGATCTTTTCCATTTTGCTGTGAACCCTGGCCAGTTCGTCCAGGTACTCATCGCTGCCCGCCAGCGCGGCGGTCGGACGCGCGTTGAAGCGCATGCTGCCGCCTTCGTTGTCCGCCGCGCCCAGCAGACCGACCAGGGCATGCCCGCACATCGAGGCATAGGCGCCGCGCACGGTCATGTGCATGCCACGGGATAGCCAGACACCCACGTGCGGGGCGGCCGCCCCCATATCGCGGGCGACGCGCAACAGCTGCTCGACGGCCAGGCCGGTCTTTTCCGCCGCCCACTGCGGCGTGCGATCCTTGAGTTCGAGGTTCCACCACTGCACCAGGCCGTGGGTATAGCGCTCGTCGAAGGCCTCCTCGGCTACGCTCTGGCCGGCCACGAAACGCCCGCCGTCGTTGAAGTCACCGACAAACGGCTTGTGCCACAGACCCTCGGTGAGAAGGATGTGGGCCAGGCCCAGCGCCAGCGCGGAATCCTCGCCCGGCTTGATCGGCAGCCACTCGTCGGCTTTCTGTGCGGTCGCGGAAAACCGTGGGTCGACCACCGCGACCCTGGCCTGATCCAGCATGCTGCCCCACTCCCGGGTCGAGAATGACACCTGGCGGTTGGCTGAAATCGGATCCGCACCAAAAGTCAGCTGGTATTTGCTCGCCTTGATATCGTACTGACGATAGCCCCAGAAGCCCTCCATGTAGTAAGGCCCGAACTTGTCAGCCTCGCTGCAGATCGATGAATGAGCGATGTTGTTGGGCGAGCCAATGATCCGGGTGAGCTCCTCGAGCATGACACCGTTCAGTCCGCCATAGCGCCCGCGGGTGGTCATGTATCGCTCGGGCACGCCGCGCTCTCGAAGGGCCAGCAGTCGGTCGGCGAATATGTCCATGGCCTCTTCCCAGCTGATGCGGACAAAACCCGGATCCTCGCCGCGGCCCTTCTTCGGGTTGGTGCGTCGCATGGGGTCGCGCACGCGATCGGGATCATACAATTCGGTCAGCGCCATGCTCTGGCGCACACAGCCGGATTTGCCGGTGATCAGGGAATCCTCGTGGCCACGCACGTGGAAAACGCGATCGTCCTGCACATAGGCCTGCTTGACACACCAGGTGGTACAGCCCTGGCAGACCGTGGTCTTCCACTCACCGCTGCCAGGCGTAGGCGCGCCCGATTCCTCGGGAACACCGAACGAGGCTCCGGCTTTCAGCGTCAGGCCGGTCGCAGTGCCGGCGGCGGCAGAACCGGCGACAAAGGCGCGCCGGGACAGGGTCAGGCGATCGGGGGGCGTCATGCTCTGCTATTCCCGGTTTCCCAGTGCTCGCGGCTCGCTTCCATCCCGACCTCCCATCGTAATGCTGTGGCTCAAGCTTTATTCTGCATGAAAAAGCATTGTTTTACATGAGGTAAATCAACATAAACTGTGTGGGGATTCTCTGTTGTCTACAGGTGAACTTTACTCGCCCAACGATGCGCCGAGACATATCCAAGGCTGGCTTTTGTGTTTCACTTGGCGTCTGTTGCCCAGAATCCGCAGGAGGAACAAACCATGGGATCGCGGGATTCGTTATCGCGTCGCGCCCTGTTCGGCATGCTGGTCGGGCGCAGGAAGGTTCAGGCCGCCGGCACCGGCCTGTCCGGGATCGACCCGCTGGCCGTACGCGCCGACCGTCTGTTCCGTGCTGCACGATACCCCGAAGCAGAGGCGCTATACGCCGAGTTGCTTGAACACGAGCCGGGGCATCTCGAGGCGCGGCATCGGCTCGCCCTGTGCCTGATGCACGCCGAGCGCTATTCCCAGGCGCGCGCGGCCTGGGATATCGTTCTCGAGTACCAGCCGGATGACCCGGCGGCGTTGCTTTATCAGGGCCTGAGTCACGCCCACGAGGACGCGGTCGATCTGGCTCTGGAAACCTGGCGACGCTACCGTAACTACCGGCAGGTTGAACTGCAGCGTGAAATCAACCTGATCCTGGCCCTGGCTGACGAGGGCCGCCGTCTATGCGCGGGGGAGATGGTCGAGCGGGTCGAGGCTGCCCTGGCGGGTAGCAGATAGTGGCAATGCAGGGATTCCCCAGACACCACCAAGCCATCGTTGACACAGATTCATTATGTCCGTATTCTTGGACATATGGATACGTTGAGTGCAAATGAAAGCTTTTCCGCGCTCTCCCAGGAAACCCGCCTGAAGGCATTCCGCCTGCTCGTCCAGAACGAGCCAGACGGGCTTCCAGCAGGCGAGATCGCCAGACGCCTGCAGGTTCCGCACAACACTCTGTCTGCGCACTTGTCCGTGCTTTTGCAGGCAGGGCTGGTGACTGCCCGGCGCCAGAGCCGTTCGATTATCTATAGCGCCAGGCTGAGTCACATGCGGGAAATAATCTGCTTCCTGATTCATGACTGCTGCTCTGGCCACCCCGATGTATGTGGCCTGCTGCCAGCGCTGGAAGAGCCGGTCGAGGGTAATCACAAACTGATTGAAACTGGAGTGGAGATATGAGTAACAACGAGGTGTCGCAGGCACCGAGCACAACCGAGGGCATGGGATTATTCGAACGCTTCCTGTCGGTCTGGGTTGCTTTAGCGATTGTCGCCGGCATCCTGCTGGGGCAGTTTGCACCGGTGATTCCGGAGACGCTCTCGCGCTTTGAATACGCCCAGGTATCCATTCCCGTCGCGGTGCTGATCTGGGCGATGATCTTCCCGATGATGCTGCAGATCGACTTTGGCTCCGTTGTTGGCGTGCGCAAACAGCCCAAGGGCCTGATCATCACCACGTCGATAAACTGGCTGGTCAAGCCGTTCACCATGTTC
>JBHEPQ010000036.1:0-10738 GCA_046260215.1 Chromatocurvus sp. | reverse complement strand
TTACAGGGCAGGCCCATTTCTTCCTCAAGAAAATTGCGAATGCCCCGGGTGTAAGTCGCGTTTGCTGAAATACCAAAACTCGCGGTACCAAAGAAATCCTGGGTCACCGAACGCCACAGATCCCATATGGGCTTGATCGTGGTGTGCTTCTCGCGCTCGATAAACGGTGCGGCGTCGATATCAAGTAGCTCGCCCAACGTTTCGAGAAACTTGGTCGTGCTGTGCAGGCCTATGGGCGCCTGCAGGTACGGACGGTCGAGCTCCTCACAGAGCAGGCGACCAAACTCCCGGTACATGCAGACGTTGACGTCGGCGTCACCCAGCTTATAGACATCGTCGATGTGGCAACCCAACGGGAATACCATATTGATTTCGGCACCCACGCCCTCGATCAGCCGGCGAATCTCCGCGAGGTCGGACCAGGTGTTGAACATGCCGTAGATGGGCCCGATGATATTGACTTTTTTCGTCGCCGTTCCCGCGTCGCCCTTCTTTTTCGCCTTGGCCATTTTCTTGGCTTTCTTGGCGCCGAAGCGCGTCCACAGCCAGTTCATAGCGCGATCGGCGCTCTGCCACTGGTCCTCATCAATCGTTCTTGGCAGGAAACGTTCAATACCGGTGCCTTCCGGGGTGACGCCACCCCCGATCATCTCGGCAATGGAACCGGTCACGACCACACTGGGCTGATCCGGATTCAGCGTCTCATGAGCACGGCGCATGGCACCCTCGGTGCCGTGCTGACCCAGTTCGTCCTCACCCAGACCGGTGACGACCACGGGCAGTTCGTGCGGCGGCAAGCCATCGGTGTAGTGTAGAACGGAAGTCACCGGCAGATTCTCGCAGCCGACGGGACCATCGATGATCACCTGCAGACCTTTTACCGCCGTGAAAACATAGACCGAGCCCCAGTAGCCGCCAGCCCTGTCGTGGTCAAGAACCAACATCAAACACCTCCCGCTGAAGCCGCGCGGCCAACCGGTGCATGCTTCTCGTCGAGCATTTCAGGCTGCCAGACACCGGCGTTGTCGCCACTGCCCACGCCGTGGAAAAACGCTTCCATATGATCAAAGCGCGATTTGTTTGCCAGCGCCGCATTGATGACCTCGGCAATAGAGCCGGGCCCCGCCGCCCCCATCAGCGGGCGCGCCGAAATCAGGTTGGTGAAGTACAGGCTGGGAATCGCGAGTTCCTTGGCTTTCTGCACGACCGGTGTGGTGCCGATGGCAATATCCGGCTGATAGTGATGCATTGCCGCAACATCGTCTTCGAGGGAAGCGCGGAAGTTCACTTCCACCCCACGCGCTTCCAGCCATTCCTGATCGATCTCGGCCCAGCGTGTTTTAGGGCAGGCCGAGCCGACGTAGCACAGTTCAGCGCCGCTTTCGACCAGCAGACGCGCGACCAGCAGCTCGGAGCCTTCGTAGCCGGACAGCGTGATGCGGGCATCGATGCGGGCGGTTTTCAGGGCTTCCGTGATGGCGGGCAGCACGGCGTCCTTCGCGGCAGCGAGCTTGTCGTCATCGATATTGAGCAGCTTTGCCAGGGATTCAAGCCAGGCCCGCGTACCCTCAAGCCCGACGGGTGCAGAACCGAGACCGGGACGCCCCGCCGCCTCGAACTGACGATAGCTGGCGATGTAAAACGGGTGAATCATGGCAACCGCCGCACAATCGAGGGCTGCATAAAGTTCACGCCACTCACGGGTCGGGACGGTCGGTCCTGCGCACAGGCCCATAGGCTCGAGCAGGCGGGAGATGGTCATGGCGTCGACCGGGAACATCTCGCCAACCAGGGCGACTGACGGCATCTCGCTGCGCCCCTGCTCAGGTGCGGCGACCGGTCCGTTCTCGACCTCAGTACGCGCATAGCGCAGCATGGCGCCGGCGAGTATGTCCTTGGCCTCGGCATGGGTCGGTACACCAAAGCCGGGCACATCAATACCGATAATGCGCACGCCGTTGATTGCCTTCGGCAACAGGTCCAGCGGAACGCCCGAAGCCGTCGGTACGCACAGGTTGATAATAACCACGGCGTCGTACTTGTCGGGATCTGCCAACGTGTGCACTGACTCGCGTATATCCTCGAACAGCTTGCCGGTTACCAGGGTCTCGGAATCGAAGGGTACATAGCCCACCGTGCGCCGGGCGCCATAAAAATGCGAGGTAAACGTGAGCCCGTAAACGCAGCAGGCAGAACCGCTGAGTACGGTGGCCGTGCGTCGCATGCGCAGGCCAACCCGCAATGACCCGAACGCAGGACACATGCTCTGGGGCTGATCGTGCGGGCCCACCGGGTAATCCTGCTTGTATTGCTCGAGAACCGCGCCCTTGCCGGACAGCGCTGCCTCGGCCTGCATGCGATCAGCACCGGCATGGCAGCCGGCGCCGGACTCCACAGCCTGCTCGACGTCAGCCAGCGGGATATCGCCCGCCGGTGTTTTTTCTGACGCCGGGGATACGTCCGGCAGCCGCTCTGCGCCATTCAATTCAGGCTTCTCGAGTGTAGCGTCGACCTGATCAGACGGCGTCATAAATCACCTCCAGCGACTCCTTTTGCAACGCCGCGGCGCCGCAGAGATCCTCCTGGGTGGCCGGTTGCAGCACGACGTCGCGGCCTGTGGTATCGCTTGAAAACAGGTCGAGCAGGCCGTCCGGGGTCAATGGCGTTGGGTGGTGTGGCGGTGATTCGGCGACGTTCTTCGCCAGGCCGCCGAACAGCGAACCCCACTCACCTTCCGGATATCCGATAATCTCGTAGTTTGCGCTTTTGCGTCGTATATCGTCGTGGGCGGGGATACTGGCGAGCTCCGGGATACCGACGGCCTCGCAGAAGGCCTGTGCCTCGCCCGAGCCATCGTCCTTGTTGGTCACCATGCCGGCAACGCCGACATTGCCGCCCAGCCTGCGGAAGTACTCGACCGCAGAGCACACGTTGTTGGCCACGTAGAGAGACTGCAGATCGTTCGACGCGACCACGATCACTTTCTGGCACATATCCCGTGCGATAGGCAGGCCGAAACCGCCGCAGACCACGTCGCCCAGGAAGTCGAGCAGCACGTAATCGAAATCCCAATCGTGAAAACCGAGCTTCTCCAGCGTTTCGAAGCCGTGGATGATGCCCCGGCCACCGCAGCCGCGCCCGACCTCCGGCCCCCCTAGCTCCATCGCAAACACACCGTCGCGCTTGAAGCAGACGTCTTCAATGCGGACCTCCTCGCCCGCTTCCTTTTTTTCCGAGGCAGTCTGGATAATGGTTGGGCAGGCCTTGCCACCAAACAGCAGCGAGGTGGTATCACTCTTGGGATCACAGCCGATCAACAACACTTTCTTACCCTGCTGGGCCATCATGTAGGAGAGATTGGAGAGCGTAAAACTCTTGCCAATGCCGCCTTTGCCGTAGATCGCTATGATCTGCGTTCCGGGGCCATCCTTTGAGCTGGCAAGCATATCGGTATCGTCAAGGGTTCCATCCTTTTCCATATCCGGCGTAAACTGGGCAACAGACGCTTCCGTCATTTCACAGACCTCCAATCCAGAATCATTTTCAGGCAGTCCACGTCTGCGAACGCCTGTTCATAGGCCGGGTCGGCATCTGCCGCCGGCGAGCGGTGCGTGATCAGACCGTCAAGAGACAGCCCGTCGCGGGCAATTAATTCGGTAACGCTGACCAGATCAGCGGGCTGCCATTCGGCCGAAATCCGCAGCTGAGCCTCGCGCATGAACGCAGGAGGGAATGCGAAAGACACCGGCTCTTGATAGAAGCCCGCAAGAATGATGCAGCCGGCCGGCGCCAGCCGCGTGATAAGCTGATCGAGGAGACCCGGTGCGCCACTGGCGTCGCAAATCAGCCGGTAATCGCTGCGCGTATCGGCTTCCGGGTCGATGACGCTGTAACCTTCGGCTCCGGCGCGCCGTGATGCCTGGTTTTCCCAGACGGTCGGAGCGGCGCCACCGAGCGCCATAACCATGCGCGCCGCGAGGCGACCGAGCACACCGTGGCCAATGATCAGATCAGGTAGAGACCCTGCCGGCCCGCGGGTTACTGCGCGATGGGCGGTCGCCGCCAGCGCCAGCAGGGTCGCCTCTTCCCCCAGGCCATCAGCCAACGGTGTCACACGTCGAGCGTCAACAACCAGTCGCTCGGCCGCGCCGCCAAAAAGCCCCTGTACGTCGGTAAACCCCCGGGAGCCCGGCACAAATACACGCTGGCCGACACTCAGTTCACAGCTGCTACCGACGGCGCTCACCTTACCGACCGTTTCGTAGCCGGGTACCAGCGGATAGGCAAGGCCGGGGAAGGCAGGCATGCGCCCGAGCCACAGCAGCCGCTCGGTGCCCGTGCTGATACCGCTCCACTCCACATCTACCACGCAATCACCAGCACCGGGCTCAGCGAGAGCGACCGGGCGCACAGCCAGCTGTCCCGGCTGCTCAAACACGACTGCGGTAGCACGATCCGTCATTGCGCGACTCCGACCGGGGATCGATACGGGGACTTAGTGACCATGAAAATTCTCTCTGCCATGAGTGTCAGTTTAAGTTTACATTTGTGCATGTCAAGTTTATTTAACTCCGGGATCTTCAATTAAAACCAGCTTCGCCGACTTCGGCAATCAACACCCTGACCAGCATCGGCTGGGCTGTCTTCAGCTCGCGCACACGCTGGAAACCGGCCTCGTGCAGCATGCCGGAAAGCGCGCTGGCACTGCGCGGACGACCGCTGCCCATGGCCAGAAGATAAAACCCGAAATAACCGTCTCCCACCGGCTCGGCACCGGGCGTCTGTGCCATGGGCTCGGCAATCATGACGCGACCACCGGGAGGCAGAGCGGCCCTGGCTTTCTTTAACAGCTCCAGCGCCGGGTCGTCATCGTGGTCGTGGAGGACGCGGACAAATGAAATGATGTCAGCGCCCGACGGCCAGGCGTCGGCGAACATGTCGACCGGCGCAGCTGATGCCCTTGGCGCCACGACACCGCCCGCGAGGTAGGTCGCGGCGCGCTCGGCAACCGCAGGCAGATCGATGACCGTGCCCGTGAGGTGAGGCCAGCGGGCAAGGGCAGCAGACAGAAAAACGCCCTCGCCGCCGGCGACATCCAGCAGGCGTTGCGCCGTTTTCAGGCTCACCGCATCCAGAATATCGCCGCAAAGCATGGTCTGGGAGGCGGCCATCAGTTCGCTGTAGGCGGCGACCTCCCGGCCATTGATGGCGCCGCGATCATCGCTGCGGGCGTAGGGCCAGTAAGCGGAGAGGTGGGTCTCCCCGGGATTGGCCAGCAGAGCAAGGGGGTCCGCGAGATCGGCGTAGAGCCGCTCGTGGTGGTTCACCATCGCGGCGATAGAGGGGTTCCCCAGCATGACCGCCCCCAGATCCCCCAGGCGATACCGATCCCCCGTGGGCTGCACCAGGCGCAGCGAGGCGGCACCACGCAGCAGACGCAGCGCCGCCGCTTCCGGCAGGTCGATCGCTCTCGCGATGAAGGCGACGCTACGCGGACCCTCTGCCAGGGCCTCCAACAGGCGCGACCTGACACAGGCGAACAGTATCTGCGAGTAGACGAAGCCGGCGCTTATATCGAACAGGGTACGAGCACGACGGCGCGCAAGTGATCGCGTCAGCGGAAACCGCGCGGCGGCGCGCTGGAATCGCGCACTGCCTAGAAGACGGTCTCGCCAGCCGAGAATGAATTCGCGCATGCCCGGCCGTTCTTCCTGACCGGTACTCACCGGGCGGTCTTCTCCGGCCTCAACGTGCGCGGCCATCAGGCCGCCTGCACCGCCAGGCCCTTTGGCAGAAAACGCCGCGACTGGTTGCGCACCAGCTGCTGCAGCTGCTCTCGCCCCGGGCAGGCCGGGACGGCGGCGACGCTGGCGTCCACCAGCTCCCGTAAATGCTGCACCGCGCCTTCAAGGCCGAACTGGCGCACAGCGCTGGGTCGATCCAGCGCCACATCCTGCCCGGTCGGCTTGCCGATCTCCTCGGCCTCCGCTGCAGCGTCCAGGATGTCGTCGGCGACCTGGTAACTGTGGCCGATAGCGTCACCCAGGGAATGCCATTGCGCCGCATCTGCGCCCGCAACCTCGGCTCCGGCGCAGGTAGCGGCGATAAACAGCGCGCCGGTCTTGGCCTGGTGATAGCGCGCAAGGTCCACTCTGGGCTCGCACTCCCAGGCCTGACCGGCGCAGATTCCCATCGGCGCACCGACGCCGCGGGCAATAATGGCCATCAACGGGGGGAGACGATGCACCTGCTCACTCGCAACGGCGACGCGGGTCAGACTGCTGAATGCCTGGACGATCAGCGCGTCCCCACACAGAAGCGCAAGCTGCTCACCGAATTTCTGGTGCACCGACGGCTTGCCACGGCGTTCACAGGCATTGTCGAAGCACGGCATATCGTCATGCACCAGCGATGCACAATGCAAAAGCTCAATCGCGGCACCCGCGGCGCCAGCCAGGGCAGGATCGTGTTCGCCAGTCGCGGCGGCTACCGCCAGGCAGAGCTGGGGCCGCACCCGTGCACCGCCGGGGAAAACCGCGTAGTGCATCGCCCCGGCGAGGCGCGGCGGACAACCGCCGGAAGTGGCATGCTCCAGTGCCGCCTGCAATGCCTGCTCATACACGGGCAGAGCTGCCTTCCCGTCTATACCTATCCGTGATTTTGCCATGCGATACACCCGATTCATGCCCCGGCAACGTTTCCGCTCGATTACTTATGGCGTCGCGCAGGATCTCACCTTATGTCTTATGTCTAATGTTTAATGTCTAATTTATTTGACACCTTTATGTGTAATTTAGTTTAGACACTGCTAAACTGCAAGAGACTTTGTGGACTTTTCACCCTGCGCGCCGGACTTGTAGCGGACACCGCCATGCAAGATGTCGAAACACCGCCCTGCCCACCGGCCACAGGCTTCGCTACGGCGGTGGGTCGTAACGGTTACCAGTGGTGGTATATAGATGCACTGAGTGATGACCGGCGCTTCGGACTGACCCTTATCGTGTTCGTCGGCAGTGTGTTTTCGCCCTATTACGCCGCAGCGAGGCGCCGGGGGCCTGCCGATCCAGCCAACCACTGCGCCATCAATGCCGTGCTTTACAATCCCGGCGGCAGGAAGGTGTGGGCGCTCACCGAGCGCGGCCGCGACAACCTGCTTCGGGACGAGACCCGTCTGCAGGTGGGCCCGAGCTCGATTCTCTGGCAGGAACAACAGATTACCGTCGCGATCGATGAAATCACGGTACCGTTACCGGGGCGCCTGCGCGGGGAGGTGCGCCTTGAGTTATCGGGCATGAATCACGATGACCACGCCATCGACCCGCATGGCAGGCATCGCTGGTGGCCGGTCAGTCCTTGCTGCCGGATAGCGGTCGATCTGCAGAACCCCCGGCTGTCGTGGCAGGGCGAGGCTTACTTCGACAGCAATCGCGGCAGTGAGCCGCTGGAGGCGGGTTTTTCCGGGTGGGACTGGTCGCGGGCAACCCTCGCCGACGGCAGCAGTATTGTGCAATACCACGCTCGTCCGCTGAACACGGCGACCGCCCCCCGATCACTGGCCCTTCACATTGACCCCGAGGGCAGATCTCGCACAATCACGCCGCCCCGTGTGATGCAGCTGCCGCGTACCGCGATATGGCGTATTTCACGGCAGAGCGGGACAGAGGCCTCGGATGGAGCGCGCGTGCTGCGCACCCTGGAGGACACACCCTTTTACGCCCGGTCCATGCTGGAAACACAGCTTTTGGGCGAGACGGTTACCGCCTTTCACGAGAGCCTGTCTCTGACTCGCTTTCGGCAGCGCTGGGTGCAGACGCTGCTGCCTTTCCGTATGCCCAGAAACACAAAAGCGGTGCGCGGCGGGCCCGGATAACTCAGTATCGCTGGTCCCGGCGTTCCAGGTCCTGGAGCAGCGCCAGCATCCAGGCAACTTTGCCTTCCTGATCGACGAGAGTACTGACCTGGGGACCCGGGTGCGCGTTCACAGCCTCGACCAGAAATCGATTTTCGCGTAACACGGGCGCCGATACCGCGCCTGAGTTCAGCAGCGAAAGCCCGGGCAGACGCGCCAGATGCCATAGCTTGCGCGGCGCCGAAACCACGGCCCGCTGGTTGACGCTGTCATAATCCAGGCGCTGCACCTGGTCCCCGATAGCGGAGTACAACAGTCGTGCCGCGTACATCCCGGGCCGACAGCGCAGCGGCAGGCGGGTCAGGCCGGCATCAGCCCGCCGATATAGCTTGTCCGCGACCACGAGCATGCGCCGGGTCACGCTGGCCATCCCTTTACTGTGCTGCGGCGACGCCTGTACTGCGCGGGGATCGATGCCCGCCTCACGCAGCCAGGCCGCGGGCAGGTAAAGACGCCCGTTCCTCGCATCCTCACCCACGTCGCGGCTGATATTGGTCAACTGCATCGCGACGCCCATGTCTGCCGCCCGCGCCAGTACACTGGCGTCGCGTATGCCCATGATCACCGCCATCATGACGCCGACCGATCCGGCGACCCTGGCGGCGTAATCGAGCACCTCGGAGAGCGTTTCGTACTCGCGCCCCTCGGCGTCCCAGGCGAAGCCGTCCAGCAGCGCGTCCAGCAGGCCCCGGGGCAGACCGCAGCGCACGACTACCGACGCCAGCGCGCGGTCGGCGGCGTAATCCTCCGGCGCGCCACGATACAGGGCATCCAGCCGACCGTGGAGCATCTCGAGAGCGAGGTGCGGTGCGCCGCTGTCATCCACGGCGTCATCGGCCTGGCGGCAGAAGGCGTACAGAGCAGTCGCGGAATCCCGGAAGCGGTATGGAAGAAAGCGGGACGCCGCGTGGAAAGATCGCGACCCGGTCTTCAGCAGGCTGCGGCAGGCTGCCATGTCTGCCTCACGCAGAGGCGGTGCAATATCAACGGAAGGTATTGGCATGCGGCACTGTCGTATCGAGAACTCGCGCGGAAGACAGCACGCCGGGCATACCGGCGCCGGGGTGCGTTCCCGCACCGACCAGGTATAGATGCCTGACGTCCTCGCTGCGATTGTGCGGCCTGAACCAGGCACTCTGAAAGAGCACGGGCTCAAAGCTGAAGCCGGCACCGCGAAAGGAAAGCAGCCGCTGTTCGAAATCCAGAGGCGTCATGACCCGGGACGTCACCACAGCCTCACGCAGGCCGGGAAGCATCGTCTCCTCCAGGCGGGCCTCAACTGCACGACGAAAGATCTCCGCATGCTCGTTCCAGTCGACGTCCGCCTCCAGGTGAGGCACGGGCGCCAGCACGTAGAAGCAATCGTGATCCGCGGGCGCCATGGACGGATCTGTCGCGGTGGGGCGATGCAGGTAGAGGCTGAAATCCGCGCTCAGCTTCTTGTGCTTGAAGACATCCTTCAGCAGCTCTTTATAGCGTGGACCCAGCACGATAGAGTGATGCGCTACCTCCGGGTACTGTCGGCGGGTTCCGAAGTACCAGACGAACAGGCCATTCGAGGATCGGGACCGCTCGATACGACGGTTGGTCCAGTGTCGGCGGTGCTGCTCTGATATCAGATGCCGATACGTCCAGGCCGAGTCGGCGTTCGATACCACAAGATCTGCCGGGACGACCTCGCCCGAGGTCAGTCGAACACCTTTGGCGCTGCCCTGCTCGACAAGAATCTCCTCCACTTCCGCATTCATGCGCATCTGGTTGCCCTGCCCACGAATCAGATCAACCAGACCATTGATGATGCTGCCGGTACCGCCCATCGCCGAGTGCACGCCCCACTGTCGCTCGAGGAACGAAATCAAGGTATAAACAGACGTGACCGCGAAGGGATTGCCGCCGACAAGCAGCGGATGAAAGCTCAGCACGATGCGAACATGGGGATCGCTGACATACTTTGCCACCTGCCCGTATACGCTGCGATAAGCACGCAGATGAACCATGTCGGGCAATAACTTCATCAATTCGGCAAAGGTATCGAACGGAAGGTGACCGACCCTTTCGAAACCGATTTCGTAGGTCTTCTCGCTGACCTGCATGTAGCGCTCATAACCCTTGACGTCATCCGGATTGAAGCGCGCGATCTCGGCTTTCACCGCTTCGACATCGCCGCCGTAATCGAACACCTCCCCGTCATCGAATCGTATGCGATAGAACGGCGACATCCGGCGCAGCTCAACGTCGTCCTCGAAGCGACGGCCACACAGATTCCACAGCTCGCGCAGCAGAAAAGGCGCAGTGACAATGGTCGGGCCGGCATCAAACGTGAACCCATCCTGACGAAACACATAGGCGCGCCCACCGGGGGCATCCAGCTTGTCGAGAACGGTGACGCGAAAGCCCCTCGCCCCAAGACGTATGGCCGCTGCGAGTCCGCCAAAACCGCTGCCTATAACGACCGCATGGGGCGCGTCGGGACCGGCGATAGATATCTGCGGCGTCTCGGGAAGAGGGTTGTTCATGGGCAAAACGCTGCGTGATCCGATTCAGCGAAAGAATAGCAGCATGGCGCGGAGTTTCACACCGGGTTTGGGGGCGCGGCTGGCGGGCTCTGTTTGCCCGGCATCGCGCGCTATTCCCTGCCCCCACGGACACGCCGAAATCCCGTCCATGGGGGCTCGGCTGCGGCCGTCCTGGCCGCAGACGGTCCGCGGTGGCAGAATAGCGCGCGGATGCCTGACATTGTGCAAGAGCATGGCTATGTGAGCCTGACGGTCAGACGCGGGTCCCATAGCGATGTGTGGCGAGCGCGTCAGCGAAGTACGGGCGTGAGGG
>JBHEPQ010000013.1:0-5818 GCA_046260215.1 Chromatocurvus sp. | reverse complement strand
CGCAGAGCATCGCCGGGCGCAGCAGGCGCTGCAGCGTGTCAGCGCGGCGCTGAAGGCCAGGCGCTTCGCCGACGCCATGTCCAGTGGCTACGCGGCGCTGGAGGGCCAGCGTTTTGACGCTGCCCGGGCGGATTTCAAACGCGCCGGCGCATTGCGCGAGGGAAGTAATGAAGTGGCGACAGCCCTGCAGGAGGTCAGCGTGGCGGAGACTGCCAGCGAACTGCGACAGCTGCAGCGCACGGCCGACACCAGGGTGGAAAAGGAGGACTGGTCAGCGGCGATCAGCGCCTACGAGACCGCACTGAACCTTGACAGTAGCGTTCTCTTTGCACAGCGCGGTCTGGGGCAGGCGCGGGAGCGCGCCGAACTGGACACGCGCCTGCGCTCAATTCTCGACGACCCGGACCGCCTGAGCGACGAGAGCGTCGCAGATAACGCCGCGCAGTTACTGGAGTACGCAAGCAGCGTACAAGCCCGCGGGCCCGTGCTGCAGGAACAGATCCGCAACCTGCAGAAACAGCTCGCCCTGTCCAACACGCCTGTTCGCGTCGTTCTGCTGTCGGACAACAGCACAGACGTGACGCTGTACAAAGTCTCGCAGCTCGGCAGGTTCGAACGCGAGGAACTCATGCTGCGACCGGGGGAATACACCGCCGTCGGCACGCGGCGCGGCTATCGGGACGTGCGCCGGACGTTCCGCGTCAGCCACGATGGCCGACCGCCGACGGTGACCATCGTCTGCACAGAGAGGATCTGATGGCAGGTAAGAAACAGGATGACGTTGGCGAGCTGAGCAGCGAGCGCGTTGCAGCGGCCGATTTTCAGCCGCTCGCCGACAGCGCGCCGCAGGCAAGCTCTCGCAGCTGGCGTTGGCGCAGCCTGCTTTTTGCTCTTATCGGCCTGACTGTCCTGCTGATTCTCGGCTTTCTGTTCACCGCGCGCTCGGTACAGATCACGGTCGATGCCGAGGCGCCCGCGGCGATAGACATTGACGGGCTGGCACTGCCCCTGGGCCAGCGTTTTCTTATCCGCAGCGGCGACTACGAGCTGCGGATCACGGCGCCTGGATACGTCGACTATAACGGAACCCTGACCGTATCCGACGACGCCAGCCAGCGCGTGGATATCGCCCTCTCGCCGCTGCCCGGCCGGGTCACATTCGCGGGGCTGCCCGCCGGGGCGGAGATACGGATTGACGGCGAGGACGCCGGTAGCGCGCCCTTCATCGAGCAGCCGCTGGCGGCGGGCCAGCACAGCGTGAGCATCACCACCGAACGCTATCTGCCGGAGGAGCGGACTATTGACGTGACCGGGCGAAACCTGAAGCAGAGCATCGAATTTCTGTTGCAGCCCGCCTGGGCCGAAGTCAGCGTCGACAGCGTCCCCTCCGGCGCCAGCGTTATTGTCGACGGCGAGGCCGTCGGCACGACCCCGCTGACCGCCGAGATCATACAGGGCGAACGCAGCCTGCAGCTGCGATTGGCAGGCTATGCCGACCTGGCCCGAAGCCTGGACATCAACGCGGGAGAGCCGCTGAATCTGGGCACGCTGAGCCTGTTGCCGGCAGCCGGCCGGCTCGCGCTGGAGAGCCAGCCCAGCGGAGCCAATGTCACGGTAGACGGCGAATACCGCGGCCAGACGCCCGTCACCGTGAACCTGACGCCGGACACAGACCACCAGGTGCACCTGTCCCGCCCGGGTTATCAACGCTTCAGCCGTGCCATTGCGCTGCAGGCCGGAGAGCAATCATCGCTTGCGGCGCAGCTGCAACCACAACTCGGTGAAGTCGTTTTTGATATCCGTCCCGCCAATGCGGAGCTGCGCCTGAACGGCGAATCCGTGGGTCGCGGCGCGCAGACGCTGTCGCTGCCGGCCTACGAACACCGGGTGGAAATCATCCTCCCCGGGTACGCTACCGTTCGCCGCCGGGTAACACCTCGCGAAGGGCTGCAACAGCTGGTGCAGGTGACCCTTCAGACCGAGGAGCAGGCTCGGATGGCGCGCCTGCGCCCAGAAATTACCACCGCACTGGGGCAGACACTGAAGCTGTTCAACCCGGAAACCGCCCCGCGCAGCGAGTTCGACATGGGCGCATCCCGCCGCGATCCGGGCCGCCGCGCCAACGAAGTATTGCACCCCGTGCGCCTGGAGCGGCTGTTCTACCTTCAGACCAGCGAAGTCACCAACGCCCAGTTCCGCCAGTTTCAGGAAAGCCACGACTCGGGGCAGGTCAAGGGCAACAGCCTGAACCGCGAACACCAGCCCGCGGTGCAGCTGAGCTGGCAGCAGGCCGCAGCTTTCTGTAACTGGCTGAGTGCTCGGGAAGGCCTGCCGCCCTTCTACACCGAAAGACAGGGCATTATCACCGGCTTCAACCCCGGCGCCACCGGCTACCGCCTGCCGTCGGAGGCGGAGTGGGCCTGGGTCAGCCGGGTAAATGGGGAATCCCTGCAAAAATTCAGCTGGGGCGACAACTTTCCGCCGGAGAATACGGTGGAGAACATCGCCGACGCCAGCTCTGCCTACGTGACCGGCCGCGTACTCAACAATTACGACGACGGCCACGTGGTAAGCGCCCCGGTCGCCACGTTCTCCCCGAACCATAACGGCCTGCACGATATCGGTGGTAACGTGGCCGAGTGGATGCACGATGTCTACGCCATCCCCGCTGCCAACGGCGTGGTACAGACCGATCCACTGGGCGCCGCGAACGGCGACAACTACGTGCTGCGCGGCGCCAGCTGGGCGCTCGGCAACCTGACGGAGCTGCGTCTGACCTACCGTGATTACGGACAGGCGGGGCGCGACGACGTGGGTTTTCGAATTGCCCGTTACGCGGAACAGTCTGAGTAAAACAGGGGAGCGTATGCGGTCCACGACACACACCACACTGCCAGTGCAAAAGATCACTGCCGCCCTGCTGCTGATGCTGGGGCTGTCGGGCCTGCCAGCGGCAGTGGCACAGACCGCCGGTGATGATGAAGAGCGCGCACAGGCGGATAAGACTGCCACAGCCGACACTGCCGAAGACGTAGAAGACGCAGAAGACGTAGAAGACGCACAGGACCGTAACAGCGACGATGGCGAGTCCCCGGCAAGCGGAGCGGGCGTGGTTCTCTCTCCCTTCGATTACGAAGCATCAGAATCCATCTCGGAAGACTCTTCGGTCTCCTTCCCTGTGGATATTTAAGGAAGATCCCGCATGAAGAACCGGATGTCCTCAGAATTTATTTTTCAGCTATTTGCCCTGCTGATCACCATCATCCTGGTGCATGGCGCCTACGTCGGGGTGATACGCCCCAGCGCAGAAGCCCAGCTGGAGACACAGCTGGCGCTTCAGGCCGCCGGTGAAGATTTTGTCCCCAAACGCACCATCGCCGTGGTCATCCGCGACTTCGAGCAGGAGGCCTGCTTCATCCTGCTGATCTGGGCCCTGTCCATCATGGCCTACAAGGCGCGCCAGACCGCGCAGGAAAAGGCGATGCTGAACCGCGATCTGGTCGATATTCCCGAGGGCACCAGCGTGCTGCCCGCCGATGCGAGGGAGTACAGCCGGGGACTCGAGGACCTGCCCCCACAGCAGCAGGACTTTCTTCTGCCGCGCACGATCCTGGCCGCGCTTCAGCGCTTTGCCACCACCGGAAGCATCCAGGCGGTGTCCGACACCATTAAGGAATCCTGCGAGGTGGAATCCGACCGCCTCGACTCCGAACTGTCAATGGTTCGTTATATTGCCTGGGCGATACCTTCCATCGGCTTTATCGGGACCGTGCGCGGCATTGGCGACGCGCTCGGACAGGCTTATAAGGCCGTCGAGGGCGACATCTCCGGCGTGACAGTCAGCCTTGGCGTTGCCTTCAACAGCACATTCGTGGCGCTGGTGCTGAGCATCATTATCATGTTCTGCCTGCACCAGCTGCAGCAGGCGCAGGAGCGGCTGGTGCTGGACTGCCAGCGCTATGCCGACCGGCAACTGCTGCGCTTCCTGGTGGCCGAGCACTGATGGCCACGGCACTGCTGGATATTCTGGATAGCGACCTGTGCCTGCATTTTGGGGACAGGCAGGTCTGCAGCCCGGGCTATGCCCTGCTCGAAGGCGACGCGTACCGCTTCGGGGAAAGCGCCCGGGGCAGCGCACGACGCCAGCCGCGCTATATCAGCACACGCTTCTGGTGGCAGCTGGGAACGCAGCCCCTGCAGCCGGCACTGGGACCCGCCAGACACACCGCCGATCTGGTTCACGCCCACCTGATTGAGGTGCATCGCGCCGCGGGAGAGCCTGAAAAGGTTGTTCTTGCCGTCCCCGACAGCCTGGGGCGCGATCAACTGGCATTATTGCTCGGCATTGCCCGGACCTGCCCGTTCCAGGTTGTTGGGCTGGTCAACCGCAGTGTGCTCGCTGCGGAGCCGCACGCCGACGCGCCGCATGTGTTTCATCTGGAGCTGCAGCTACACCAGGCCCTGCTGACGCATATGGAGGTTGCGGACGGCCAGCTTCGTCTGCTGCGCAGCCACGCGCTGCCGGGCTCGGGACTGCTTGCGCTGCAGGAGGCGATTGTCGAGCGCATCGCACGCGCATTCATCCACAACACGCGTTTTGACCCGCGGCGCAAAGCGGGTACCGAACAGATCCTGTACGACGGCCTGTTTGACACCCTTGAGGCACTGCAGAGCGCCAACGAGACGCAGATAGACATCAACGGCTACAGCACCCGCATCAGCGTCGAAGAAATGGCCCCCGTGGCCGACCGGCTGCGCGATGCCGTCGAGCAGGAAACCCGCGATACGCCGGACCACGCACTTCTGCTCGACCCGCAGGCCTGCCTCATCCCGGGGCTCAGCAGCCGCTTGCGCGGGGCGCGCGCCGTCGACAGGACCAGTATGCCCGAGTCACTGGCGCGTCACAGCGAACTCATCCTGCAGCCGCCAGAGGATCTGCATCTCCTTAAGGGGCTGCCAGCAAGCCCCGCTGCCGGGGGTGAAACATCGACAGCGACACCCGGTACCGCGCCGCGCCCGGCCGCGCAAGTACCCACACATCTGCTGCACGACGCGAGGGCCCACCCGCTTCCACAGCAGAGTGTCACGTTCAGCGGGAACAGTCGTATCCGCCGGGCGGGCAGTGGCTGCTGGGTTATCGATGGCGATGCAAAGGTCAACGTGAATGGCATGGCGTACGATGGCACGGCACTTGAAACGGGCGATGAAATCCGCGTTGGCAGCGACGTCTGGCTATTGATCGAGGTCGGGGGGTAGACGCACCGTGGTCAGGCGCAAACGCAGCTTTTCCGGTTTCAACCTCAGCTTTCTCGACATCATGTCCTGCGGCTTCGGTGCTGTGGTGCTGGTATTCCTTATCATCGATCATTCTATCGAAGAACAGACCCGCGACCTCAACCGCGATCTGCTGTCCGAGGTCGACCTCCTGGAGGAGGATATCCGGGACGGTGAGGCGGGTCTGGTCAAACTGCGCAACGACCTGGGGGAAACCGACGCGGAGATCGTCGAGGCACAGGGCCGCGCCACCCGCGTGACCGAGGAGCTGGATCGCTACGAAGCGCTGATCGCCACAACCCGTGAAGATGGCTTTACCGACAGCGACGCCGTGGAGCAGTTGAAAGCCGAAGTGCAGTCGCTGGAAGAGGAGGTCAAGGCACTGCAAGAGGCCTCGGCGTCGGAAAGCGGCAAGAGCGCCCGGGATTTCACCGGTGATGGCAAGCGCCAGTACCTCACCGGGCTTAATCTCGGCGGGGAGCGTATCGCCATTCTGGTGGACACCTCCGCAAGCATGCTCGACGAACGCCTCGTGAACATTATC
>JBHEPQ010000010.1:0-15526 GCA_046260215.1 Chromatocurvus sp. | reverse complement strand
CCCCGCCGGTGTATCCACCGCCATGCCGACATGAAAATACTGCTTGTAGGCCAGACTCTTACCACCATCGGTAAGGGAGGCGTTGAACTTCGGGTGTTGCCTCAGGGCGACCGCGCTGGCCTTGATCAGGAATGGCATCGGGGTGAGTCGGGTATCGCGCTGCTCGGCTTCTGCCTTCAACGACTTGCGAAAGGCCTCCAACTCGCTGATATCCACCTCATCGAAGTGCGTCACGTGGGGCAGGTTCAGCCAGCTGCGCTGCATATTGGCGGCGGTGAGCAGATCGAGCTTGCCGCGCTTCTCGATGGCCACCTCTCCGAAGGCGCTGAAATCCACCTCCGGCACGGGTGGAATGCCGGCCCCCTCGGTGGCGGCGGGCAAGGCGTTCGCCTCGCCCTGCATGGTTTTCTGGGCGTAGGTGTGCAGGTCTTCCTTGAGCAGGCGACCCCGCGGGCCGGAGCCACTGACCTTCTCCAGCGGAATACCGAACTCCCGGGCCAGCTTTCGCACCGCGGGGCCGGCATACACGGCGGCACCGGCGTCTTCGGCCCTGGCGGGTTCGGTCTGCGTGGGTTCCGCCTGCGTGGGTTCCGCCTGCGTCGGTTCCGCCTGCGTCGGTTCCGTCTTCGCGGATTCCGCCTCGGTCTTGTCAGCCGTCGCTTTTTCCACGTCGCCGCCTGAACGCCCAGCGTCCGCGTCAGCGCCCGGAGTGGAGGAGGGTGCGGGCTTCGTATCGCCGGCCACCTCAACGATTGCAACCTCGTCGCCCTCTGCGAGCTGGTCGCCTTCCTTCACCAGTAGCTCGACCACCTTGCCGGCTGCGCTGGCGGGCACTTCGAGTGAGGCCTTGTCCGACTCCAGAACGACCAGCCCGTCGTCGATATCGATGCTATCCCCCACGGCAACCAGCAGCTCGATGACTTCCGCGGCCTCGGCCCCGCCGATGTCCGGCACGCAGACTGTCATCCGCTCAGTTGTATCATTGCCCGGTGAGGCAGCCGTCTCAGACCTGAACTCACTGGCCTGGTCGGCACTGCTACCAACTGCAGCAGATGACGCATCATTATCTGCGTCGTCGCCCGAGCCGCTCGCCGCGTCTGCCGTATCGGCAGCCTGTTTACTATCTTTATCCGCAGGATCTGCGACATCGTCACCCGCGAAATCTGCGCCTTCGCCCGTGCCGGCGCCATCGCCGGATTCCTCCTCCGGGCTTCCGTCATCCGCGGTCTCGATCAGGGCAACCTCGTCGCCCTCGGCAAGCTGGTCCCCCTCCTTGACGAGCAACTCCAGCACTTTGCCCGCCGCGGTCGCTGGAATCTCCATGGATGCCTTGTCCGACTCCAGGACGACCAGGCCGTCGTCCTGGGCGATCTCGTCACCGGCGGCAACCAGCAACTCCACCACTTCCGCTGCTTCTGCACCGCCGATATCCGGCACATGTACTGTCTCTCTTGCCACCAATCCGTCCTCGTTTTGTTTGCGTTGCACCCGCGGAATCATCGCCAGGAGCGGGCGCCCTAAGAAAGCATCGGGTCGACCTTGTCCGGATCGATGCCAAGGTTGCGGCGCGCCGTGAGCAGCACATCCCGCTCGATGCTGCCCTCCTGCGCCAACGCGGACAGCGCCGCCAGAACGACAAATTCGCGACTGACCTCGAAAAAACCGCGCAGCTTGGCGCGGGTGTCACTGCGCCCGAAACCATCGGTGCCCAGAACCACAAACCGGGCGGGAATGAAGTCCCGCAGCTGCTCGGCATAGGCGGCAATGTAGTCAGTCGCCATGACTGCCGGTCCGCGGGCATCGGCGAGCAGGCTCGTCACGTAAGGCATCCGCGGCTCTTCCTCGGAATGCAGCATATTCCAGCGACGCACGGCCCGGCCTTCCCGGAACAGCTCATTGACGCTGGTTACGCTCCAGACATCCGAACTGACATCGTAGTCCCGCGCGAGAATATCGGCAGCGGCTTCGACTTCACGCAATATCGCGCCCGACCCCATCAGCTGCACGCAGGGTCCGCCACTGCGCGTTGCCTTGCGGAGGTTGTACATGCCGCGGACGATGCCTTCTTCGACTCCTTTGGGTATTTCAGGCTGCGGGTAGTTCTCGTTCATCGTGGTGATGTAGTAGAACCTGTTCTCACACTCCGCGAACATGCGTCGCAGGCCGTCCTGAATAATGACCGCAAGCTCATAGATATAGGTCGGGTCATAACTGATGCAGTTGGGGATAGTGCTTGCCAGCAGCTGGCTATGACCATCCTGGTGCTGCAGACCCTCGCCATTCAGGGTCGTGCGGCCGGAAGTCGCCCCGATAAGGAAGCCCCTCGCCTGGCTGTCGCCCGCGGCCCAGGCCAGGTCACCGATGCGCTGGAAGCCGAACATGGAATAAAAAATGTAGAAGGGCACCATGGGGAAGTTACTGGTACTGTATGAGGTCGCCGCCGCGAGCCAGGCAGAAAATGCGCCGGCCTCATTGATGCCTTCCTGCAGTATCTGGCCCTTGATGTCCTCTTTGTAGTACATGATCTGACCGGAGTTCTGCGGCGTGTAGCGCTGACCGACCGAGGAATAAATCCCCAGCTGGCGGAACATCCCTTCCATGCCGAAGGTGCGCGCCTCGTCGGGCACAATGGGAACGACCCGTTCACCGATGGCCTTGTCCTTGGTCAACGTGGACAGCAGCCGCACGAAACCCATTGTGGTTGAGGCTTCGCGCTCCCCGCTGCCCTTGAGCTGCGCCTTGAACGCATCCAGTGCCGGCACCTCGAGGGGATTGTTCAGGTGGCGCCGCACGGGGATATAACCGTTCAGCGCCTCGCGGCGCTCACGCAGGTATTTCATCTCCGGTGCGTCCGGCGCAGGCCTGTAATAAGGCACATTCGACAGTTCCGAATCACTGACAGGAACGGCAAAACGGTCGCGAAAGGCTTTGAGGCTTTCCAGGTCGAGCTTTTTCAGGGAATGTGTCTCGTTATGCGCCTCACCCGATTCGCCGGTACCGTAGCCCTTCACGGTCAGCGCCAGCACCACTGTCGGGCGCTCGTACTGCGCCGCCGCTTCGGCGTAGGCCGCGTAAACCTTGTAAGGGTCATGGCCGCCGCGGTTCAGGTACATGATGTCATCGTCCGACAGGTCGGACACCATCTCCAGCAGTTCGGGGTACTTGCCAAAAAAATGCTCCCGGGTGTAGGCGCCGCCGTTGTACTTGTAGTTCTGCAGCTCGCCATCGCAGACCTCATCCATGCGCTTCTGCAGCAGGCCTTTCTCGTCGCGCTCCAGCAGTGGATCCCACTTGCGGCCCCAGACCACCTTCAGCACGTCCCAGCCGACACCGCGGAATACCCCTTCGAGTTCCTGAATGATCTTGCCGTTACCGCGCACCGGACCATCCAGGCGCTGCAGGTTGCAGTTGACCACAAAGATCAGATTGCCGAGCTTTTCACGACCGGCCAGCGAGATGGCCCCGAGTGATTCCGGCTCGTCGCACTCGCCGTCGCCCAGGAAGCACCAGACATTGCGGTCCCCGTGGTCGACCAGTCCGCGGTCGGTCTGGTACTTCATGACCCGCGCCTGGTAAATTGCCTGAATGGGGCCGAGACCCATGGAGACAGTCGGGAACTGCCAGTAGTCCGGCATCAGCCAGGGGTGGGGGTAAGAGGACAGCCCGTTGCCGTCGACCTCGCGGCGGAAATTGTCCAGCTGCTCTTCACTGAGGCGGCCCTCGAGATAGGAGCGCGCGTACATTCCCGGTGCACTGTGGCCCTGGTAAAACACCAGATCGCCCGGGTGATCGCCGTCGCTGCCGCGGAAGAAGTAGTTACAACCGATGTCGTATAGCGTCGCGCTGGACGAGAAACTCGAGATATGCCCGCCGAGACCCTCGTCATTGTCGTTCGCCCGCATCACCATGGCCAGCGCATTCCAGCGCACCAGCGAGCGAATGCGTCGCTCCATGAACAGATCTCCAGGCATCTGCTTCTGTTCCGCCGGCGAGATCGTATTGCGAAAAGGCGTCGTGATCGCCGGCGGAAGACGGATGCCATCGGCAAATGCCCGCTTTGACAGCTCGTCCATGAGGTAGGTGGCACGCTCTTCGCCGGCGTGCTTGACGACGGCGTCCAGGGCATCCAGCCACTCGCGGGTTTCCTGGGGATCATTATCTTCAATCATGAGGTCGTCCGGCTCCATCCATAAGTGACTTCACCATTCCATGGTGGAACGATGATGCGCTTCTCACCCGACACTGCACAGACAGGCCTGCGCACGCATATTCAATGCTGCTAAGCCTACATGAAAGAGCCTGCCTCTTACAGGCATCGTTGTGTTGCAGACCCCTTATTCTCAGTTCACTGTTGTCAGTCCACTGTTGTCAGTCGACCGTGTAAACCGAATGTCCCGACTTGACGGCATCCGCCGTGCTGACCTCCCGCGCCGGCGACTCGGGCACGGGGCCCTGCTCACCGGGCGCCACCACCACAAGTGAGCGTTGCGCATTCAGGAAATGCTCCCGGTAATACGTTAGCCAGGCGCTTCGGGTCATGGCCTCGACCGTTTCTGCCAGTCGCTCCCGACGGTCAAAGTTCCACTGCTTGCGGGCGATGGACTGCCAGTAGAACTCCGCTCGCTCAAGCAGGTTCTTGTCCGGCTCAAGGATATCGTTCACCAGCGACTGTCGGTGGCGCTGGAACGCGCCCGTGTCGATCTCTGCTTCCAGTCCATCCAGAAACTGCTGCATGGCATCGCTCACATGCGCCCCGGAATGCCCCGGCGACTGCACCAGCATTACAAGTCCGGGCACCTCGTGCTGCGGCCAGGAGAATGCGCTGGCGACATACCCCAGCTGCTGCTCCGTTCGCAGCTGCTGGAAGAAGCCCGAGCGCATCGCCTGTGCCGTCAGCGCGGTAGCCGCCCGGTCTTTCACATCATCATCGGCACCTTGCAGATACCAGGCCACCACGCTGTCAGCATGCGGCACATCAGTCACGAAGCGAATCGACTCACCGGCAGCGAGCTTGAGCACGCGCAGGGGCGGGAGCTCTGCCGAGGGCTTACTGACCAGCTGCTCGGAGAGCAGCGCAGCAAGATCGTCGACCGCTGAGGGAGGATAGTTGCCATACAGTAGCGCCTCCGCCTCGGCACCGACCCAGAATCCGTCGGCGTAGGCTGTCAGCCCTTTGAGGCTCAGGGCCTGCAGTTCATCAATCAGGGCCTGCTCGCCAAATTCACCGTACTGCAGCGCCTCTCGCAGGTCGTCCATCACCTGGCTGGAAGGACGTTTGGCGACCGCGTTCTCCAGCGAGCGCACGAGGTCGGCGCGAACGTCCTCGAACCGGTCCTGGGTGAAGCCGGGCTGCGCTACTACACCAAGCAGGCGCGACAGCAGCGTCAACTGCTTATCGTTATAGCCGCTGATACGTATGCTGATCCCCTGCGCATGCTTGTAGATGGAGAAATCGAGACCGGCGAGTGCCGCGGGATAGGTGAACGTGTTGACGCGATCGCTGAGTAAATTGGTGTACAGGACCGCGGCGGCCGTCTGTGACGCGGACTCTCCCACTGCAGGCGAACGGAAATTAATGTAGAGCGCGCCCCGCGGCACCCGGAAATCCTCCGCCTGGCGATACCAGATGCGCTGCCGCCCGGATTCATGTCGCACTTCCGGGATGTCCGGGTTGTTCTCGGCCAGCGGCAGCAGTGACACATCCTCCGCGATAAAGGCGTTGGCCTCGGGCAGATGCAGGTCAGCCAGTTGCTGCGCCGCACGCCAGTCTGCAAGCTCTGCATCCGACAGCGTTTTTACGCTGTAGGGCACGTCGTACCGCGCACTCTCGCGATCCGCGGCCACATCCGGCGCTGTCAGAATCACCTGCGCCCGCTCGGGCCGCATGGCCGACAGAGCCTCCCGGATCAGCTCTGGCTGATAATCCGTCATCAGATAGGGGCCGACAAGAACATCCCGTGGCTCGTAGTAATGCATACCGCTGGAAAGAGAGCTCACATAGCCGATGGGGGCTCCCTGTTCCCGAAAGCGAAAACTGAGCTCGGCGAGACGAGCCTGCTCCTTGAACAGCCGCTCTTCCGGTCCCTCTTCACGCAGCATCTCGAGGTACGCGAACACGAGTTGCAGCACACGCTCGTACTCCTCGACACCCTTGTCGGTCAGGGAAACCGACACGCCGAACATGGACCCGCCGCGCCACTCAAGGCCGCCGCCCGCACCCAGGCCATCGGCCAGGCCCTCCTGCTTGAGCAGCGCCAGAACACTGCCCTCGCCTTCATGCCCGATCAGGTTGCCCAGGTAGGACAGCGGCTTGGCGGTGTATTCCCGGCGATACTCGGGAAGCGTGAAATTGATCTGCAGCTGCCGCGACACGGCCTGCGGCTGAACGGTCACGAGCATGGGCAGCCGGTCGGGGTCGAACAGCGGCACGTCAATGCCGTCGGGCTGATAGTCGTGGTTCGGCACCTGGACGAAGCGCTCTGCCACCATGGCTTCAAGCTCATCCAGCGGCTGTGCGCCCATGACCACGAGTCGCATCGCATTGGCTGAATAGTGTTTGCGATAAAACGCCAGCAGGTCTGCGCGCACGCCGGCGCCGGGGCGGTCGGCCAGAGTTTCGAGACTGCCTACCGAAAACTGACTGAACGGATGGCGCGGGTTCATGACCTCCTGCAGCACATCCAGACCGCGACGGCCGTCGCTTTTCAGGCCCATCTGGTATTCCGCCTCTACTGCGTTTTTCTCGCGATCAACGTATACCGCATCGAATTTAGGGGCGATAAAAAACTGTGCAAAGCGGTCCAGGGCCTGGTCGAGATGGTCGGCGTCGATGTCGAAGAAGTAATTGGTATGCTCAAGACTGGTGTAGGCGTTGCGGGAGCCCCCGTGCTCCGTGATATAGCGCTCATATTCCGCGGCATCGGGGTATTTCTCGGTACCCAGGAACAGCATGTGTTCAAGAAAATGCGCCAGCCCCTCGCGATCCGGCGGGTTGTCGCCACTGCCGACCATCACGTCCAGCGAAGCCGCCGCCTTGCGCGTATCGGGATCAGAAATCAGCAGGGCATGCAGGCCATTCTCCAGTGTGACCAGGCGGTAAGCATAATCGTCATTGGGACTCTGCACCGGACTGAGCACGCGGTCCACCGGATCCGCGCCCAATACACTGGGAACCGAAAGGAACCCGAGTAGCGCTAGCGCCAGGGCAAAGGCAAGCGACGGCCAGGCGCCGCTGCGGCGCGCGGACTGATCTATCATGTTGTTACTCTCCGTGTGGAACGCTGGCGTCAGCGGCTGTTTCATCGAGGCGCGTAGGCCACGCATTGATGACCGCCTTGATCAGAGTGGCGAGAGGAATGGCAAAGAACACGCCCCAGATACCCCAGATACCACCAAAAAACAGAACCGCGACAATAATGGCGACGGGATGAAGGTTAACAGCTTCAGAGAACAACAGCGGCACCAGCACATTACCGTCCAGAATTTGTATCATCACATAGACACCGAGGACGGAATAGAATTCACTGGACAAGCCCCACTGGAACAGAGCCACCACCAGAATGGGGATGGTGACCAGAAGCGCGCCGATGTAGGGAATGATCACGGACACACCCACCATAAGAGCGAGCAATGCCGCATAAGCCAGGTTCAGCCAGGTGAAGGCGGCAAAGCTGACAGCGCCGACGATGATGATCTCGACCACCTTGCCGCGGGCATAGTTGGCAAACTGCTGATTCATCTCTTCCCAGATGCGGGTCAACAGGGGTCGCCGGGACGGCAGGAAGCTGCTGATCCAGCGCACCACCTGGCTGCGATCCTTAAGGAAGAAAAAAACCATGATCGGGATCAGGACCAGGTAAATGATGAAGGTGATAAAACCCGGAATACCTGCCAGTGTCCGCGTGACCATCCGCTGGCCGTAAGAGGCAATTTCTACCTGCGCCGCGGCGATCACCTGATTGATCTGTTCCTGGTTGAAGAGTTGTGGATACTCATTTGGCAATACGGCCAGCATCTCTCGCCCGCCCTCCAGCATGCGCGGCAGCTCTCCGGTCAGCCCCACCAGCTGGCGCCAGACGAGCGGCAACAGGCCCAGTAACACGCCAAAGAACGACCCCACGAAGACAAGAAAGGCAAGCGCGAAGCCAAGTGATTGCGGAAGCCCGAGACGCATCATGAGGTTGGCCACGCCCTGCACCAGATAGGCAAGCACAATGGCGGCAAAAAGCGGCGTGAGAATATCGCCAACGGTGAGCAGCATAGCCAGGCCGGCAACCAGCAACACGAGAAGTACGATCGACTCCTCCTCCTGGAGATAACGCCGGTACCACTTGTTGAAAATTTCAAACATGCCTATTTTGCCTCGGAAGCGGTTAGTGAGCGCACACAAATACCCTTATGATTTGCGCAGAAGATGACGGTAGACATCCCCGTTGCGGTCACTCGCCAGCAGTGCATGACCACTCTGCTCGCTGAAGACGACAAAGTCACGCACCGAACCCGCATCCGTAGACAGCACGCGCAGCACCTGTCCTGACTGCATGCCGTTGAGCGCGCGCTTGGCCTTGAGGAGAGGCATTGGGCAGCGAAGGCCTGTCGCGTCCACCTCGGTATCGGCCGTTTCAGTCATAGTCGCGTATTCTCTGTTGGAGGGTGGGTTGTCGATAGCTGAACTTTCATCGCAGCGCCTCGTCCTACCAACTGGACCTTCGGACCCGATGTGACCGCCACCTGCAAGTCCCTAGAATACGACAAGGCAAGCGAGAGACCAACGAGCCAGATGTGTTTTCAACGCAAAATCAACGGGATGCCGCCAGTAAGGCGACACGTCTTAATATATCTGTTTGTCATCTGGATGACAGCGGTTCCGGGCCAGGCTTATGAAGATCTGAATCTCCCCAACCTCGGCGAATCGAGCACCAGCCTGTTTTCTGCGGAATATGAATACCAGCTTGGCCGGACCTGGTTGCGGATGTTTCGAGGACAGGTACCGCTGGTCAATGACCCGCTTCTGTTCAGCTACCTGGAAGGCCTGGTTTTCCGTCTCGTCAATCACAGCGAACTGCAGGATCGCCGTGTCGATATCGTCATCGTCAACAACCCGGCCATCAATGCGTTTGCCGTGCCGGGTGGCGTCATCGGCATTCACAACGGACTGCTGATGCACGCACAGTCGGAAGATGAGCTGGCGACCGTCATTGCGCACGAGATCGCCCACCTCAGCCAGCGACACTTCTCGCGACGGGTCGAGTTTCAGCGCCAGCAGCAGCCATTGACGCTGGCCTCCATGCTCGCGGGCTTCGTGCTGATGGCGACAGTGGGCGGTGACGCCGGCATGGCCGCGCTCTCTGCAGCGCAGGCGGCAGCCCAGGACTCAGCGCTTCGATACAGCCGGAGTAATGAGGCAGAGGCGGATCGCGTTGGCATGCAGACCCTGGTAAAGGCAGGCATGGATCCCCATGCGGCGCCGCGCATGTTCGAACGCATGCTTCAGCTGTCCCGCTATTCGATCGGCAACCGAATTCCAGAATTCCTGCGTACACACCCGCTGTCCGAGAACCGCATCGCCGATACCCGCAACCGCGCCCGACAATACCCCAAGACGATGCGGGAGGTTGACCTCGATTACCAACTGATGCGCGCCCGGGTCATCAACCAGCTTGCAGACACGCCGGAGCAGGCCATCGCGAAATTCCGCACTGACCTTGACGGCTCGCCGCGCTCCACGGCCGCCTCACGCTATGGGCTGGTTATCGCCCTCACTGATGCGGGCCGAACCGATGAGGCCGCGTTGACGCTTGATTCCCTGTGGTCGCGCGACAGCGACCGGCTGGAATACATTATTGCGGACAGCGAAATCGACATTGCCCGCAATGAACCGGAAAAAGCGGCAGCCAAGCTGAAAAAGCACCTGCTTAACTCACCGGGCAATCACGCACTGGTCATGACCTATGCCAGGGCGCTGATGAGCGCGGGACAAGCGCATGTCGCCGAACAGGTACTGGTTGAACAATCGAAGCGCCGCCCCGGAGATCCGCATCTGTGGTATCTGCTCGCCGAGGTGCAGGGCCTTGCCGGCAACATAACAGGCCTGCATCGGTCACGAGCGGAGTACTTTATTCTCAACGGCGTGCTGGACGAGGCCGAGAAACACCTACGCTATGCGCTGCGCTCGATCAATGACAACTATACGGTGGGTGCGCAGATCAATAAGCGCCTCAAAGACGTAGCAGCTATGCGTGAACGTCTCGATTCCTGACACTACCCGGCGCCCGCCGCTTCAATACCGGTTGCCGGCGGCAAAATCCAGCATGCGACGCAGGGGCCGCATGGCTTTCTCGCCGATCGCCGGATCGACAGTAATCTCGTTATCGCTGCGCTCGAATACTGTTGCGAGATTCTCCAGTGCATTCATGGCCATCCAGGGACAATTTGCACAACTGCGGCAGGTCGCGCCAACGCCTGCGGTTGGCGCAATTATAAATTCCTTGTCGGGTGCCGTCTGCTGCAGCTTGTAGAAAATACCCTGGTCCGTGGCGATGATGAAACGCGGGTTATCCAACTCCCGCGCCGCGTTGATGATCTGCGTTGTCGAACCGACCACGTCCGCCAGATCGATTACGGCGGCGGGTGACTCGGGATGCACCAGTACCGCGGCATCCGGATAGACTTTTTTCAGATCCGCCAGCCCCCGAGCCTTGAATTCCTCGTGGACGATGCAGGCACCCTCCCACATCACGATATCTGCACCGGTTTGACGCCGCACATAATCACCCAGGTGTCGATCGGGCGCCCAGAGAATTTTCTTGTCCTGCTCCGACAGATACTCCGCCACATCCAGCGCGATGCTGGACGTGACGACCCAGTCCGCCCGCGCCTTGACTGCGGCAGACGTATTGGCATAAACGACCACTTCACGGTCCGGGTGGGCATCGCAAAAGGCCGAAAACTCCTCCACCGGGCAGCCAATATCCAGCGAACAGGTCGCCTCCAGCGTCGGCATGAGTACCCGCTTTTGCGGTGTCAGTATCTTGGCCGTTTCGCCCATGAAGCGCACGCCCGCCACAATCAGCGTCTGCGCCGGATGGTCATGCCCGAAACGCGCCATCTCCAGCGAGTCCGCAACACAGCCGCCGGTTTCCTCGGCAAGGGCCTGGATCTGCGGCGACGTGTAGTAATGCGCCACGATTACCGCGTTGTGCTTCTTGAGCAGGCTCGCGATACGGTCTTTCAGCGCACGCTCTTCCGCAGGCGATAGCGTCTCTTTCTCAGTCGCATCGAGATGCTCCTGCACCTGCAGACGAATCGTTTCAAGTTTTTCCGTCGCGAGACTCATAGTTGATCGCCACACACCTTGCTCGGGGGCCGGCGAATACTACCACAAGCGTCTTCTGTCCCCAATCTGCAATACAATCAGGCTGCTAGGCACGCCCAGGCAACAGTGGTAGCCTCTCGTTGATATTTGAAAGCTACTGAAGGCGCCATGCAACCAGCCTCCCCTGCTGCCGGCCAGAACCCCAGAATACTCGTCAGCGATGACGACATGAATGTCCGGCTTCTCACGCGGCAATGCCTGGAAGCCGAGGGGATGACTGTGGTCGAAGCAGCAGACGGGCACGAAGCCCTCGAAGCTTTTGTCCGGGAGCGCCCCGATCTCATTTTCCTCGATGTTGAAATGCCGGGGATGACGGGTCTCGAAGTCTGTCGCCGAATACGCGCTATGCCGCAGGGCGAAAACATCCCGATCATGATCGTAACGGGCTCTGATGATCGTCAGTCTATTGATGAGGGTTTTGAAGCCGGTGCCACCCAGTACAAGACCAAACCCGTTAACTGGTCATTGCTCGGGCGCGACGTGCAGTACATGCTTCGGGCGAGCAACGCCTTCAACAGCCTTAAACGTCAGGAGGACAGACTGCGCTACCTGGCGTACTACGATCCACTGACCAATCTACCCAACCGACGCAGCTTCAACGAACAGCTGAATAGAATATTAAAACGCGCCCAGCGCACGAACACATCGGCGGCGCTTCTGTTCATCGACCTGGACAACTTCAAGCGCATCAACGACTCCATCGGGCACGGCAGAGGGGATAGCCTTCTGGTGGAGATTGCCAAGCGCCTGTCCAATGAACTGCGTGAAGATGACGCCATCAACTATTTCTCTGACACGGGTGGCGACGATCCGGAGCACGATGACAGAAACACCGAAATAGCGCGCCTGGGTGGCGACGAATTTACCGTGGTGCTGTCGGATGTCAGTGATCTGCGGGATATTGAAGTAGTGGCGGGACGAATCATCACCAGCCTCTCGGAACCGATTGCACTGCAGTCACACAACCCCGTGGTCACACCGAGTATCGGGATCGCGCTATATCCCCAGGACGGCGTAGATGCCGACAGCCTGGTGCGCAACGCCGACACGGCGATGTATGCGGCAAAATCTGACGGCCGTTCGTGTTATCGCTTTTACAACGAGGAAATGAATGCGCGTTCAGTCGAGCAGCTAAAGCTCGAGGAAGACCTGCGCGAGGCCATGCAACAGAGTCAGCTTGAGCTTCGCTATCAGCCGCAGATCGACGCCCGCACGGGCGCAGTCGTAAGCCTCGAGGCACTTGTGCGCTGGAAGCACCCCAGACGCGGACTGATCTCGCCCGGGGACTTTATTCCCGTGGCAGAACGCACCGGCCAGATCATCGAACTCGGTGAGTGGGTGTTGTCTGAGGTAGCCCGCCACTGTACCTATTGGGACACCCTGGGCCTCGACCACTTCCGTGTCTGTGTCAACATCTCACCGCTTCAGTTCAACCAGCCCGAACTCACACAAAAGATCCGCGACTTCCTCGACCGCTCGGGACTGGACCCAAAGCGTATCGAGCTCGAGCTAACCGAAAGCGCCATCATGACCGACGCACGCGCCAACATCGAAAAGCTCAAGGAGCTGGCAGCGCTGGGGCTCGACCTCGCAGTAGACGACTTCGGTACCGGCTACTCGTCGCTCAGCTATCTGAAACGCTTCCCGATTACTACACTGAAGATCGATCAGAGCTTTGTGGCCGACATGTCCAGCGCTGACGGCGTCGCCATCGTTGATGCCATTATTGTCCTGGCCAGGACGCTGAATCTGCGATCGATCGCTGAAGGCATTGAAACACAGGAGCAACTGCGCCACCTCGTGCAGAACAAATGCGATCTGCTACAGGGCTACTACTTCGCCCGGCCACTGTATCCGGAAGACGTGCCGGACGCGCTGCGGTGCGACTACAGCAGGGATATCACCGAAGCTCTGATGGAGCTCACCTGACGCTTCATGGCGCACCGTAGAACACTGGCCTTTTTTCTTGCCTGTATGGCGATGCTGCTGTCTTCCGGTGCTCTCAGCGTAAAGGAGCTACCGTCCACGTTTCGCGTCATGCTGCAGGGTGAGTCAGCAGATGACTACTCGGAAATTATCGAGCAGGTAGGCGAGGCGGGTGCCGAAATCATCCACAGGCTCCCCATCATCAACGCCGTTGGCGCCCGTGTCTCTCCCGGGCAGCTCGATGAAATCACCAACTCGGCAGCAGTAGCGCGACTGATTGACGATCTTGACGCCATGGCACCGGAGCCAGAAGAACCCGCTGACAAGACAGAATGCGGCGCTGTCGGCGCGCTGGAAATCGACTACCGGAATTCGGGCTTCCACTGGCGACTTTATAACAAGCAGGATTCTCCAGAAACCTTCACCGGAGTGGCCATGGAATGGCCCGACAATCTCGGTGCCCTGAAGACAGTCCTGTGGTCGGGCGAGCCGGTTGAGGTACGCCCGGAGTCGGAAGAGGACCGGGAAAGTAGAAAAAGCCTTACACCGACCTCACCCCGGGTAATCGATGCCCGGGACAATATCGAAATGTCGTTTTTTTTCAGCCAGCCAGTGAATCCCGCTGAACACCCCCAACGCGCATTCACACTCGAAGCACAATTCGGTGAAGACTGCGCCGTAGAGTTGATACCTGGCTATGCCGACAACAGCATCGACACCTACTATCCCAGTGTTACAGGTGCAGACCTGCTGCACCGCCATGGAATTACCGGCGCGGGCATCACCGTCGCAGTACTCGACTCCGGATTGTGGGAAGACAAGAGTCTTACCAGCGATACCCGCGGAACGCATAGAGTCATTGCGCGCTACAACGCCGTTGACGATCGAGCGGATGTGGCATTCGATGAGAGCGGACACGGGACACACATGACCAGCATTATCGCGCAGAGTGGCGCTGCCCTGACCCCTGAAGGAGGCAGCTTTCGCGGCATTGCACCCGACGTGTCACTGGTCAGCGTCAAAGCATTCGAAGCCGACGGCAAGGGCGATTTTCTGAATATTGTCAGGGGCCTGCAATGGGTATTTGATAACAGGCACAAATACGATATTCGTATTCTCAACCTGTCCTTCGCTGCGCGGCCACGCTGGCCCTACTGGCTCGACCCGATCAACCAGGCCATCATGCGCCTTTGGCACGCGGGCGTCGTCGTTATTGCCGCAGCCGGCAACGAGGGGCCCGGCAGCATGACCGTCGGGTCGCCCGGAAACCTCCCCTACATTATCACCGTTGGCAGCGTGACAGACTCCTGGACAACAGACACTGACAATGACGACTATATTCCCGACTTTTCCTCCCGCGGCCCCACACCGAGTGGCCACATCAAACCCGACATTGTCGCCCCTGGCGGGCACATGTCGGGCATCACACGACCTGGCTCAACGCTGCAGAAAGAGTTCCCGGAGTATTTGTTATCTACCGGCGATTTTGTAATGACAGGCACATCACAGTCGGCTGCAGTGGTCTCAGGCCTGGCCGCACTCCTGCTCGAAACCACCCCGCAACTCTCGCCAGACGAGGTTAAATGCGCACTGATGAGTAGTGCCAATCCTGCTATCAATCGCGATGGAAAACTGAGCTACAGCCCATTCCAACAAGGCACCGGCTACGTCAATATCCAGCGGGCCATCACGCTTGGCGAAACCGGCTGCGGCAACGCCGGCATGAATATTGTCAGAGACATGGCTGGCGAGGAGTTCTTCCGTGGTCCGGCAATCCTCGACGATATCGAGAATCCTACTCTTCCCGACCTTGAGCTGATCCATGACGGCAGCGTCCCCGAAGAGGGCCACAGTGCAAACAGGCGCTGGGGTGTAAAAGCCCACGTCGAGCGACTGGACCCTGACGGCGACGAGAAAAGGACCAACCCGGCAATCCCCGACTGGAGGCGAATTTATCAGTTCGAAAAAGGATTGATCGACGAACTCCGCAACGGACAATAAGATCTCGTAACCCAACATCCCGCCTTCTTTTCCAGGCTCAGACGACACCGCCATGCTTATCTGACACATAACCCAAAGGGGGTATGGTCAGGTGTGTAGTCATCATCTTCGTCCTTCTATCTTGGTCGTGAACCTTCCAGTGTTGGGAGGCAGGCAACCGAATCTATCGGCGATTGGCTGATGTTTGGATGCAATCGAAATTTTCAACTACGAAGGTGGGGTCGA
>JBHEPQ010000001.1:0-4411 GCA_046260215.1 Chromatocurvus sp. | reverse complement strand
GACTTCGGCGAAGTCGAAGTTGGCCGCGTCATCATAGTTGTAGTAGAGATAGCCGAGATCAAAATCCAGGCCACCGGCAGAGAAAGCGTAGCCGGCGTAAACATCGTGTTCGTAGGAGAATACATCCCCTGCGCCGTAGTTGACGTTGGATACCCAGGTACCGACATAAAAGCCACTGTCATCTGCGTAATCAATACCGCCCTGCACGGCCGCTTCGTTTTCTGTTTGCGTCAGGCCGCGCCATATGTAGTTGTTGGTGACGGCCGCGTTGGCGCTCAGGTCGCCGGCGTGGCCGGGCAGGGCAATGCCTGCTGAACAGAGTGCCGCAGCGGCTGCGATGATGTGTTTTTTCATGTCCATGGAACCCCTCTCCCACTGATTGATAAATATGGCTGCAGATCCGACAACAGGCGGCAGCCTCTTTTATGATCGGAGCAATAACCAGGCCATGACTTGCATCCTTCTGAAAAATATGGAGAAGTCGGGTGTTTTTGGGCCCGCGTCTGCACCAGGCGATAAACAATCGGCATTCAATGAAGCATATTGGTGCGGGCAGCGCCGCGGTTGGCGATCACGGCGCACTGATGTGGTGCGCCCGGCGTGTTTTGCTGAAGGCTGTCCCGCTGAAGGCTGTTCCACTGAAATTAGAAGGCTCGTGTTCTCGCGTTATTGCCCCGTTTGAATATAATCAGGGGTCAAGCAGGGGCATAAGGCGGTATTGGCATGAAAAGCGTGTGGCGATTGGCGTTGGCGTGCAGCGTGCTGGCCGTGGCCGTTCCCATACAGGCCACGTCCTGTAACGGCGTGGTGCAGGCGACACTGGACGAGATGCGTGCCGGGGCGGGTCAACAGTGGACCACTGAAATGGCGGCGACCGTGCGCGCCGCCGCGGGCGCCGCCTGCATCAAGGCACTGTCGGGGCGTTACGCTACGGCGAGCGATGATGCTGCCGTTGATGGTGCCGTTGATGCTGCAGGCGAGCGGGCATCTATCGATGGCGAGGGGGCTGCAGCGGCGCCTGACGGCGAGGAGTCCGGTGGCCTGTGGCCCTTCAATGGCGCTGGCGTCAGGTCCATTACGGGATCCCCGGCAAAAAAACCTTACGAGCGCCGTCGCGGCGATTGATCGCGCTGTGGCGGGATGTTGGTGGCGGGATTGAACTGCCCGCACGCGTGTAATACGGTCTCCGGTGTTCCGCGGCAGGGCCGCGGTAATCCCACCCGGAGATAACATGATCGCCAGTCGAGTCAACCAGGTCGTTGCGTCGCTGCTACTGCTGCTGGCGATTCCTGTTACTGCAGTGGGCAGTGACGAGGGCGCCTCTTCAGGTGGGCTCTCCACGGATGAAAAGCTGCGCGAACTGTACGAGACAGAGTGGGCCTGGCGACAGCACGAAATGGCCAGGATAAGGCTCTCCAGCGGCGACTGGGCGGCGGCGGATCGCTGGCCCGACGTCGGCGCGGCAGCTCAGGCGCGTCGTCTCGAATACTGGGATGCAGCACTCGAGCAGCTGGCCCGCATCCCCCGCGACGAGCTCAGCCATGAGGCGCGGATCAACGCCAGGGTTTTCGAGCAGATCGTGACCTCTCTGGCGTCGAATATACGTTTCCGCACCTACGAGGCACCGCTCAACTCCGACACCTTTTTCTGGAGTGGCCTGCATCCTCGAGCGGGTGGCTTTGACGATGTGGAGGCCTACCAGCGCTATATCGGGCGGCTCGAAGATCTGCCCCGCTATTTTCAGCAGCACATGGCGAACATGCGCGCGGGGCTGGCTCGCGGCTACAGCGTGCCCGCGATAACGCTGAAGGGGCGTGAGCGCTCCCTTCTGCCGTACCGGGAATCGGGTGAGGCAAACCCGTTCTTCGCACCGCTGCGCGAACTGCCCTCACGTATCAGCGAGGCCGACCAGACAGCACTTAGACGGCAGGCGCTGGAGGCGATCCGTGGCGCTGTTGTTCCCGCCTATGAAAGGCTGCTGGGCTTCATGCGCGATGTCTATCTGCCCGGCGCACGCAAGGACCTCGCGGCACGCAGTCTGCCTGACGGGAGGGCGTTCTATCGGGCGCAGATTCGTGAGTACACCACGCTGGACCTGACTCCCGAAGACATACACGAACAGGGGCGGAAGGAGGTGGCGAGAATCTGGGCCGAGATGAAGGCGGTACGGGATGAGGTGGAATTTGACGGCGACATGGCGGCGTTTTTCGAGTTCCTGCGCAGCGATCCGCAGTTCTACGCGGAAACACCGGCAGAGCTGCTTGGCGTTTCGGCCTATGTCGCCAAGCGCATGGATGGCAAACTGTCGGAAACGCTCGGATTTCTGCCTCGGCGGCGCTTCACGCTGTTGCCGGTTCCCGACGCCATCGCCCCTTTTTACACGAGTGGTCGCGGCGGTCTGGATGCCTGTCTGATGAATACCTACGACCTGCCATCGCGCCCTCTTTATACGATCCCGGCTCTGACGCTGCACGAGTGTGCTCCCGGGCATGCACTGCAGGCAGCGATCGCCCGAGAGGCGCCCGGGGATATTCCTGAATTTCGCGCGCGCAATTATTTTTCCGGCTACGGCGAGGGCTGGGGGCTGTATACGGAGTGGCTTGGCAGCGAGATGGGCATCTACCAGACACCCTACGAGGAATTCGGCCGATTATCCTACGAGATGTGGCGCGCCTGTCGTCTGGTGATCGATACCGGTATTCATCATTACGGCTGGTCGCGCGAAAAGGCACAGGATTACCTGCGTCGCCATTCGGCGCTCTCCGAGCACGAACTCACCACCGAGGTGGACCGTTACATCTCCTGGCCCGGCCAGGCGCTGGCCTATAAGCTGGGAGAGATGCTGATTCGCCGCAAGCGGGCCGAGGCAGAAGAGGCGCTTGGCGAGGCGTTTGACCAGCGCTACTTCCATGACGTGATACTCGGACTGCGCTCTGTGCCGCTCACAGTACTGGAAACCGAGCTTGACCGCTGGATCGCTGGCGGTGGACAGAACCCCTACGCGAATGTGGAGTGGCTGCAGAAATAAGCCGGCCGACACGCCCCGACGCAGGGCTGTGGGACTTGCGTGCGCTTGTTCCTCACCACAACGCGGTCCCCGGGCCGATCGCCTCACACGGTAAATCTGATCAAGGATATGATGAAAAAGGGAATCGCCGGTGTGTTGTTTTTCAGCGTTGTCGCCCTGCTGGCGTGGCCGAAGGTGCAGCCGCTGCTGTCTGGCAACGCTGCAGGCGAGGGGGCGCGCACAGGGTCCCGGGACCGGGCGCCGGCGGTGGAGACCGTGCGACTCAGGGCGGAACCTTTTGAAACCAGGCTGACCTTCAACGGAACGCTGCTCGCCGACAGCGCGATTGACATCAAAAGTGAACTGCGCGGAAAAATCGACAGAATTGCCTTCACCGACGGACAGGAAGTCGCGGCAGGGGATCTGATCGTGAGCATCGAGTCGGGGGAGCTGGAAGCGGAGCTGAGCTCGGTCCGCGAACAGCTGGCACTGGCAGAGACCAATGCCGACCGGCTCGGAAATCTTTTTGCATCAGGGTCGATTACGGCCAGCGAGCGCGACGATGCCGTGAGCCGGCGGGAGGTGCTGAAGGCGCAGGCGCGGCAGCTGGCGGTGCGTTTGCAGAAGACCCGGTTGCTGGCCCCGTTTTCTGGAACGCTGGGGCTTCGCGAAGTCAGTCTTGGCGACCTTATCGAGCCTGACACGCTGATTACCACGCTGCAGACCGTAAAAAATTTAAAGGTCGACTTCAGCGTGCCAGAGCGCTATCAGGGATTGCTGGAGCGCGACATGCCGGTGAGTCTCTGGGTCGCGGGGTACGAGGAGCCCTTCACGGCGAAAGTTCGGGCGATAAGCCCCCGGGTCGATATCAACACCCGGACCATCAGGGTGCGCGCGGATGTCGGCAATGGCGAGCGCAAGCTGCTGCCGGGCAACTATGCCAGCGTCGAGCTGATCAGTCGTGATGATGCAGCGCTACTGGTGCCAAGCGTGGCGGTGCTGCAGAGCCTGGAGGCAGTGTCCGTGTTCAGGGTGCAGGATGGCGTTGCGGTGCGCACGGACGTCAAGACCGGGGTGCGCAGCGAAGCGCAGGTGCAGATACTGCAGGGACTGAAGTCCGGCGATGTAGTGATCACGTCGGGGATACAAAGCGTCCGGGACGGTCAGCGTGTCGATATCCGCAACCCGGCGGCGGACCCCGGCTGATGCGCCTGCATGAATTGAGTATACAGCGGCCGGTACTCGCGGTTGTGATGTCCATCGTCATCATCGTATTCGGTATTATCGGCATGCGTGACCTCGCCATCCGCGAGTTCCCCCTCGCTGAGCGCCCGATCGTCTCGGTACAGTCGTCTTACCCCGGTGCGAATGCCACAGTGGTCGAGAACCAGATTACCGAGCGCC
>JBHEPQ010000302.1:0-5325 GCA_046260215.1 Chromatocurvus sp. | reverse complement strand
GCGCGTGAACCATCCCATGTACCGGTTCTTCCCTTTATATTGCACCGTGGATAGCATTCACCCGACATGCCCGCTCCCGCCGTGCGGGCACGTCGGCGGACTCCCCCGCCGGATCACTCGTAAGCGTATCACAGAAGGGTTCTGATGCGTGGCGGATGCGCATGCTATTCCGGGTCGCTCATAGCCCCTTGCGGTAACTGTAGGGCGTGACACCCGTCCAGCCCTTGAATGCCCGAATGAAGGCGCTGGATTCCGAAAAGCCTGCGCGGTGGGCAATCTCTTCAATACTCAGGCCGCGGCGGCCCAGGTAGTGCAGTGCCACGTCGCGGCGCAGCTGGTTCTTGAGGTCCTTGAAGGTGGTTCCCTCCGCGGCGAGGCGGCGCCGCAGCGTCTGCGGGTGCAGCTCCAGCTGTCCGGCGATGGCATTCAGCTCCGGCATCGCCACGAGATTCCGGCGTATCATCTCACGCACCTGGCTGGTCCAGCTGCTGCGCTCGTATTGCAATGTCAGCATGCTGAGCACCGGATGGCGCAGAAAGCGCGCCAGTGTCTGCTCATTCTGCAGCACGGCTTTGTTCAGCAGGGAACGCGCCAGAACCAGGGAGCAGTCCGGCTGCTCGAAGCTCACCGGATTGGCAAGGAACATGAGACGGTACTCATCGCGCTGCGCCGCCGGGGAATAACTCAGTGTGGCACGCTGTATCGGCAGGTGCTCCTGAACCAGCCAGCTACCAAAACGATGTATGTTGAACAGAAAGAGCTCGGCGATATACGGGTCAATACCACGGTCTTTCGCCCCCGCCAGCCGGATGACGGCGCGGTCGCTATCGGTGTCAAGCTCCGGACCGGGGCCGAAATCGAACAGCGAATAGAAACGGCAGTGGCGATGCAGCGCCTGCCCCAGCGTTGTGGAGCCTACAACGGCGTGGCACATCATGTCCCAGGTTCCCAGCGGCATGGGCCGTTTGCAGTAGCCCAGCGATTCGTCCTGCATCGCGCGCATGGTGCCGATCTGCAGGTCGGCGAAGCGCTCGATCGAAATGCGCGCGTGTTGTTCCTGAAGCAGACGCGGGGAAATGCCATTGCTGCGCAGCAGCGGAAGGGGATCAACGCCACGCCGTACCGTGTGCCGGAGTACGGCGCGCGCGAAATGCACTGATATGGAGAGCTTGCGCACTGCGGATTTCCTGCTCAGTCAGTCCCGTCAGCGAATACCACGGGCCTGTCAGTTTGGGTCAAGTTTTTTGTCGGTCGCGGTCATTGTTGCTGCCGCGGGTGCTCACCATACTTCAGTGGTGCTCAGAAACCAGCAGTGGTGCTCAAAAACCAGTAGTGCCCATAAACGGAGTCAAGCAATGCTGCCACGGCGTTTTACTGAAGAACAGATGATGTTCCGGGATGCCTACCGGAAATTTCTCTCGGCTGAAATTGTGCCACATATGGAAGAGTGGCGTGAGGCCGGCGTGGTTGACCGTGATGCTTTTCGTCGGGCCGGAGAGCGCGGCTTTCTCATGGTCTGGCCGGAGGAAAAATACGGTGGCATGGGCGATAACGACTTCCGCTTCGAGCAGGTTATTATTGAAGAAACCTGCTACGCCCGCGCCGGAGACTGGTACAACAGTCTGCACAGCCGGCTCGTGGGTCCTTATTTCACTCGCTTCGGCAGCGACGAACAGTGCCAGCGATTTCTCCCGCGCTGTGTCTCGGGGGAATGCATTCTCGCCATTGCCATGACCGAACCTGACGCCGGCAGTGATCTGGCCGGCATGCGTACCGCCGCGGTCGAAGACGGTGACGCCTGGGTACTGAACGGATCCAAGACCTACATTTCCAACGGCATCAATGCCGATGCCGTCATTGTCGCCGCCAAGACCGATCCGCACAACAATCCCCATGCCATGACGCTGTTTATCGTGGAGCGCGGCATGCCGGGCTTTGAACGTGGCCGCAACCTGAAGAAAATGGGGCTCAAGGCGCAGGATACGGCAGAGCTGTTCTTCAACGATGTGCGTGTGCCAAAGGCCAACGTTCTGGGGGAGCCGGGTAAGGGTTTTATCTATCTGATGGAGGGGCTCGCCGAGGAGCGCCTCATGGGCGCTGCCGGTTACATTGCGTCTGCGCAGCTATCCTGGGATCTGACAGCGGCATTTGTACAGGAGCGCAAGGCGTTCGGTAAGCCGCTGGCGGCTTTCCAGAACACGCAGTTCCAGCTCGCTGATCTGCGCTCGCGACTGGATATTACACAGACCTACGTCGATCAGTGTGTCGAGGCCTTTAACGCGGGTGCTTTGACTGCGGTAGACGCCGCCAAGGCCAAGCTGGCGACCAGCGAGCTTCAGGTCGAGGCTGCAGAGATCGGCGTTCAGCTGCACGGCGGGGCCGGCTACATGGATGAGTACCCGATCAGTCGTCAGTATACTGATGCGAGGGTATCGACGATCTATGCCGGCAGCTCCGAAGTGATGAAGATCATCATCAGCCGTGACTGCCTGTCTCCGGACTATACACCGTTCAACAAACGCAACTTCTGAAACACCAGCACAGGGAATAGATGGCATGGAACTGAAAGACAGAGTAGCAGTGATCACGGGGGGAGCCTCCGGACTGGGGCGGGCCTGCGTGAAACGGTTCGTCGCCCAGGGCGCGAAAGTCGCGATTTTTGATATGAACGCCGAGAAGGGCGAGGCCCTGGCCGCAGAGCTCGGGGAGAACGTGATCTTTGTCAGCGTCAACGTTACCGACGAGTCCTCGGTGCAGGCGGGTATCGCGGCGACGCTTGAGGCCTTCGGTGCGATCCATATCGACTGCAACTTCGCCGGCATCGGAAATGCGATGCGAACCATGGGCAGGAAGGGACCGTTCCCGCTGGATGCCTTTAAACAGATTATCGATGTCAATCTGGTCGGCACATTCAATGTCCTTCGTCTCTGCGCTGAGGCAATGGCCGACAATGAGACGCTGACAAAGGATGGCGGTCGTGGCGTTATCATCAACACCGCCTCGGTAGCGGCCTACGAGGGCCAGATTGGTCAGGCTGCCTATTCGGCGTCGAAAGGCGGCATCGTCGGTCTGACGCTGCCTGTAGCCCGTGACCTGGCTGTTCTCGGTATTCGCGTCAACACCATCGTTCCGGGATTGATTGCCACGCCGCTGTTGATGGGCGGGGCCGAAGAGCTCACGCCCGAGATCCGGGAGCAACTGAAGCCCCTGGGCAGTCAGGTGCTGTATCCCCAGCGTCTCGGCGATCCTGACGAAATAGCCCATCTCGCCCAGATGATGGTGGAGAATGATTACCTGAATGGCGAGTGCGTGCGGCTTGATGGCGGCATTCGCATGCAGCCAAAGTAGGGCAGGCGATTCTATGGGACCGTTACACGGCTATACGATAATTGAGCTTGCGGGCATCGGCCCGGCGCCCATGGGTGGCATGATTCTGGCTGACATGGGGGCAGAGGTGATTCGTGTCGATCGCGCTGGTGCCGGCGACCCGCGAGTCACCGAGCGGGTCAGCGGTCGGGGCAAGAAATCGATCGCGATCAACCTCAAGGACCCCGACGGTGTCGAAACATTACTGCGCATACTCGAGAACGCCGACGTCCTGATTGACCCGTTCCGCCCCGGCGTCTGCGAGAAGCTCGGTCTCAGCCCCGAGGTCTGCCTGGAAAGAAATCCACGCCTGATTTTTGCAAGGATGACGGGCTGGGGCCAGAGGGGGCCGCTGGCGCATACGGCGGGCCACGACATCAACTATATCTCCCTCGCCGGTGCCCTCTACGCAGTGGGCCCGGCGGGTGGCAAGCCGGTGGTGCCGCTCAACCTCGTCGGCGATATGGGCGGTGGCGGCATGCTGCTGGTTAACGGTATTCTGGCGGCACTGCTGGAGGCCTCCAGCTCCGGTCAGGGGCAGGCTATCGACGTGGCCATGGTTGATGGCACGGCACAATCCATGTGGATGTTTCACAGTCTGCATGCCATGGGTGTCTGGAACGCAGAGGAGCGCGGCGTGAACATGCTTGACGGCGGCGCGCACTTTTACGACACCTACGCCTGTGCCGACGGAGAATATCTTGCGGTCGGTGCCATCGAGCCCCAGTTTTATGCACAGCTGTGCAGACTCGCACAATTACCGGCGGATACCTTCGAAGATCAGAACAACGCCGCCGGCTGGCCCGGGATGAAAGCGCAGTTGGCGGATATTTTCATGCGCAAATCCCGGGATGAATGGTGCACTCTGTTCGAGGGCAGTGATGCCTGCGTTGCGCCGGTGCTGCGTTTCACCGAGGCCCCCGATCATCCGGCAAATCGGGAACGTGAGGTGTATATTGAGGTCGATGGCGTCGTGCAGCCCGCCCCGGCACCGCGTTTCGGCCGCACCCCCTCGGGAGTCGATCATGGTGTACACGGGGCCGGTGAGGATACCCATGCCGTCCTTGAAGCCATGGGTTTCGGAGTCGACGAAATTGCCGCGCTACAGCGGGAGGGTGCCGTCGCTGCAGAAAACTGACTCGACACTTATCTGACAGGGGAAGCAAGAATGACGAGCTACGATACCGTGACGGTGGAGCGCAAAGGTGCGGTAGCACTGGTGACCCTGAATCGGCCCGACAACCTGAATGCATTTGACTTCGCCATGCGTCGCGATATTCTCGCCGCCGCCCGGGAGGTCAACACGGACGATGAGGTGAGGGTGGTTGTTCTTGCCGGCGCCGGACGTGCCTTCTGTGCCGGCGCCGACCTAGCGGAAGTGTCCGCTGCCGGTAGCGACGGTGGACTGTTTACCGAGGCGATGCTGAACAATGAATACAAGCCTGCAGTGCTGGCTATCGCCGAAGCCCCCAAGCCGTGGATCTCCGCGGTCAATGGCGCGGCGGCGGGCATTGGCAGTGCGTTTGCGATGGCTTGCGATTTATCCGTCATGGGGCGTGATGCCTACCTCTATCAGGCGTTTTCCGCGATCGGGCTGGTTCCCGATGGGGGTGCGACCTGGCAGCTGGTGCGCGTTCTCGGTCGCAAGCGCGCCTATGAAATGATGATCTCCGGCGAGAAGGTTGCCGCAGAAAAGTGTCTCGCCCTGGGCCTGTGCAACCGTGTTGTCGAAGATGACTCCCTGCTCGAGGACACGCTCGACTGGGCTGCCGAACTGGCGGGTAAAGCGCCCCTGGCCCTGCACTACGGCAAGAAGAGCCTTGCGTTCGCGGCGGAGAACGACCTTGCGTCGGTCATTTCCTATGAGGCGGCCCTGCAGCATATCTGTGTCGACAGCGAAGATGCGGATGAGGGCGTGCGGGCTTTTCTCGACAAGCGTCAGCCGCAATGGCAGGGCCG
>JBHEPQ010000285.1:0-11945 GCA_046260215.1 Chromatocurvus sp. | reverse complement strand
ATTGAGCAGGACGGTGACGAGTGGGTACTCAACGGGCGCAAGTGGTTCATTACCAATGCGATGTATGAACGCACCCGGATCTTTATCGTCATGGGAAAGTCCGACCCTGATAACCCCAACCGGCATCTGCAGCAGTCACAGGTGCTGGTTCCCAGGGAGACACCGGGGGTGACCCTGGTGCGCCCGCTGACGACGCTGGGCTATGACGATGCGCCACTGGGGCATGCCGAGGTGGAATTCAGGGATGTGCGGGTACCCCTCGGGAACATGCTGCTCGGGGCGGGACGCGGTTTTGAGATCGCCCAGGGGCGGCTGGGCCCCGGGCGGATTCACCACTGTATGCGACTCATCGGCGCCGCCCAGCGTTCCCTGGAGCTGGCCAGCGCCCGGGCGCAGCAGCGCACGACCTTTGGCCGCCTGCTGAGCCAGCACCAGTCCGTTCGCGAGGATATCGCTCGCTGTTTTTCCGAGATAGAAATGGCCCGGCTGCTGGTGCTCAGGACCTGTCAGAAAATGGATGAGGTGGGGCCGCAGGAGGCGCGGGATATGATCGCGGCGAGCAAGACCAGCGTCCCGATTATGATGCAGACAGTTATCGACCGCTGCATGCAGGTGCACGGTGCAGGCGGTCTGACCGAGGATTACTGCATGGCCGAGGCATTCAACTATGCGCGCTGGTGTCGTCAGGCGGACGGCCCGGACCAGGTGCACCTCATGGCGCTGGGCAAGCAGATTATCAACCGCTACGCCTGAAATCCAAACGTCGTCGCTGGTGCGCGTCCGTCATGCTGTATAAAGTCAGGCGGCAAAGCGATAAGCGAAAAAAGCCGCGGCGGGCCTCACGGACGGCCGGCACGGTGACGGATTTCCTGTCCTGTTTTTTTGATGGAGTACAGCATGCAGCTATTTTACGGACGCTTTCTGGCAACTCTGCTGGTGGTTTTTCTGGGTGCAGGGCCTGCCTACGCCGACAAATACCGGGACGCCGTTAGATCTTTTCACAGCGCAGAGGCAACGGACCGTTTCTTCCAGAGCGCCTACGGCTATGCACTGTTTCCCACGGTCGGCAAGGGCGGTATCGGGATCGGCGCTGCTCACGGCAAGGGCCGGGTCTACGAGCAGGGCGACTATGTCGGTGATGTATCCGTGACACAGCTGACGGTCGGTATGCAGCTGGGTGGACAGGCCTACAGTCAGATCATCTTCTTCGAGGATCGCAGGGCGTTTGAGATGTTCACCTCAGGCAACTTCGAGTTTTCTGCCCAGGCGACAGCGGTCGCCCTGACGGCAGGTGTCTCCGCGGAGGTAAATACCGGCGGTGGTGCAGCGGCCGGGGCCAGTGGCGGGCGTAATGACGCGACAGCATCACACGGCGGCTACCGGAAGGGCATGGCGGTTTTCACCATCGCCAAGGGCGGTCTCATGTACGAGGCGACGATCGGCGGTCAGAAATTCAGCTACGAACCGTCGCCTGCGCCCTGATTTTCGAGAGCCTGGCGGCGGCCCCGGCGAAAGCCGGCGCATCCGACCCTATCAGAATCACCAGCCAGGACCCTGGGCCGTGGGCGCCGTAGACCATGTTCAGCGCAATGTCGGCGGTGCTTGACGGTCCGGAAATGATCTGCAGACAGCGTGGGCCCCGGCGCTCCTGGCCACAGCCTGCGCCGGGCCAGGCGTCGTCGAGTCTTGCGACAACGTCCGTCGAATCCACAAGCACGATGTGGTCTTCAGGCAGCAGGCTGTTGCTGACGGGATTGTCGCGACCGCTCTCAAGAATGATGCTTCCGGTTTCCGCGATCGCCCGCCGCGCGTAGCTGACCCCGACGCTGTCGCCGTTCTCGATCAGGCCGAAGCGCGGCAGCACCCCACCTTCGCGCCAGGGTAACGCGGCGAGTCGGGGGTCCTTGCCGGCAACCACTTTGCGCCGGCCATGGCGATCGGCAGTATATTCCCCGATGCAGGCCACGGCGGCTGAGCGATCCGCTGCGCCAAGAATATCGCCATGATTGTTCAGGACGTTGGCGAGGAAGCCGATGCGGGGATCTGCATGATGAGGGAGTGCCGCAGGGCTATGCCCGAGCTCCCGGAGTTGGCGTGCGATGTCCTGCGAATCGCCCCCGCGGCAGCGCGCTCGGACGCGCGACCGTATGCTCGCCTCAGCGCTCTTGTCGTCGGTCATGTCTTGCCTTTCTGCGAGCATACTGCTGCATGAAGGTCCTGGAGGACTCCGGTGCGGGGAAATCACGCGCTTCGCTCCAGCCGCGGGCGAGAGGAAGCCGCGGTAGCGTGCCGCGCCCGCGCGCAAACCATTTCATTGATCGAATCGCGATTCCGGTCATGGTGTGGTAAAGCCCCGGTGAACTGATCATGCGGGCATGCGCGCGCATGCCCGCACGCCAGCGGCGCGGCGTCAGGCGCTTCGTGAACTCTTCCTGCCGCAGGTCGCGCAGCATATCCGGCAGCGCGATGTTGGCCGGACAGACCTCCTCACAGCGACCGCAGGCCGTGCACGCGTTCGGGAGATCGTGACTTGCCGGCAGGGAGGTCAGGAGCGGTGTGAGTATTGAGCCCATGGGCCCCTGATAGACCCATCCGTAGGCATGCCCGCCGGCTGCCACATAAACGGGACAATGATTCAGGCAGGCGCCGCAGCGCACACACTGCAGCATGTCCCGGTATGTGCTGGCGAGGATGTCCGTTCGCCGGTTGTCCAACAGCACGATATGCGTCTGCAGTGGGCCATCCTGTTCATCGTCCCGACGCGGGCCGCTGTAAAGACTGCTATAACAGCTTATGGGTTGGCCGGTCGCGGAACGCGCGAGCAGGCGCAGGAGATCCATGGCATCCGTCGTTCTGGGCAACAATCGTTCAAGCGTTGTGCAGACGATCAGCACCGGTGGCAGGTTGGCACAGAGATCGCCGTTGCCCTCGTTGGTGACCAGCAGGGAATAACCATTTTCAGCGATCAGAGCATTGGCACCGATGATGCCGACATCGGCTTCGAGAAAGCGCTGTCGCATCAGCTGCCGCGCTTCGCCAACGAGGGCCGCCGGGTTGCCAAGGTCCCGGTTGCCCAGATCGTGTCGATCGAGAAACAGCTCGCGAATCTCGGCTTCCGGTTTGTGCAGTGCCGGCCCGACGATATGACTGGGCGTCTCGCCCGCCTGCTGCAGGATGTACTCGCCGAGATCCGTTTCGGTGACGTCCAGGCCGGCGGCTAGAAGGTGCTCGTTGAGGGCCGTCTCCTCCGTCACCATTGACTTTCCCTTGACGATTTTGTTTGCACTGTGATCTGCGCAGATCTGCGCGACGAGACGATTCAGTTCGTCCCCATCGCGAGCAAAATGCACATGGTTGCCATTGCTCCTCGCCGCCGCCACATAGCTGTCGAGATAGTGGTCAAGGTGGTCGAGCGTGTGTGTCCGGACATCGCTGACATGCGCTCTCAGAGTCTCAAAGTCGCCGAAGGAGGCGACGCCATCCTCACGTAGTTTCGGCATCAGCCGGCCAAGGCGTTCGCGATTGACTGCCCGTTCGGGTTGTTGCATCGCGTCGTGGGCGTTGCGCAGGAATGTTGCACTGGTCTGTTTCATCGCGAGCCGGGCCTGGCAGTCGCGGACTGTCCGATGCCGCTCTCGGAGCGTTGGGCGTATAACAGCTCGACGACATGGCGAAATTCCATGTCCAGCCCTTCGCGCGACGCGCGTCCAGCGAGACTCAGCAAGCAGCCCAGGTCGCCGCCAACCAGCATGTCTGCGCCCGAGTCGATGCAGTCGCGCAGCTTGTCAGAGGCCATGCTGCCGGAGATTTCCGGCATCTTGGCGCAGAACGTGCCGCCAAACCCGCAGCAGACATCGCGCTTTTCCAGTTCGAGTACTTCCACGCCGGCATGCTCGCGCAACAGGGCTCGTGGCTGCTCGCGGATGTCGAGTTCGCGCAGGCCCGCACAGCCGTCGTGGTAGGCGATTCGTCGATGGCGCAGTCCGGCGTCGGTGTTGCCGAAGGACGTCGGCGGCATGACATCGGCGAGAAAAGCGGTAATTTCCCAGGTTCGGTTGGCCAGCGCCTGGGCCCGCGTCTTCCACTCACCGTCGAGCAGTTTCGGGTAATGCCGGGTAATCATGCCGGCGCAGGATCCGGAGGGCGCAACCAGGTAGTCGGCATCTTCGAACAGCTCGATGACGCGCATCGCGATCGCCCTGGCGCCGTCATAATCGCCGCTGTTGTAACCCGGCTGTCCGCAGCAGGTCTGCGCCTCGGGAACACTGACCCGACAGCCGGCTGCTTTCAACAGTGACAGGCTCGCAAAGGCGACGGAGGGTCGGAAAAGATCAGCCAGGCAGGTGACAAACAGGGCTACTCTGGGTCGACGGCGACGGTCGGCACGGGTTTGCGATACGGAAGACAAAACTGAACTCATCCTTGCAGACGGAATAACGCTGGCAGGCAGTATAGCGCAGCACTGCCGTCCTATCAGGTCCCGCTGGCCTACCGGACCACAGCGAGGATCAACTGCCACATGGCCAGCAGTGCCATGGCCACGGGTATCGACAGGGCCACTGCGACAAGCGGATGGCGGGTTTGCAGCAGCAGTTCGACAACACTGGCGGGGTGCCCGCGCGCGCATCGCGCCAGGCATTGCATGTTCGCCCTGAGGCGGGTGTTACTGTTCCCGGTGGCAAGTCCGGGCAGGCCCGGCAGGCCGATGCAGCCGATAACGCCGCCGCGGAAGACGAACGGCCCCAGAATCTGAAAGTCGCCGGCGGGGCCGGTTTGATAGACGCCACGGTGATCGACCAGCGCAAGTTCACCCTCCCCGACACCGATCTGCACGGCGTGGATGCCAAGAAAGTACCTGGCGCTCAGCGCGAAGAGAAACAGCGACAGCGCGATGGCTGAAAGTGTCGCTGCGCCGGCGATGGCCGAGGCGCATAACAGTAGAGCGGTTCCGACGGCTGCCAGCGTCCAGCGCTGACGCGCGGGTACGCGGGCGGGGTCCGGTGCCAGCCATCGAAGCTGCCGCAGCCGGTGTTCGAGCACAAAGTTGGGCACCGGGCTGCGTCTCTGCGGTTGCAGCCGTTTCTGGTGGGTTATCCATGTCAGCGTGGCACCGATGCCGAGCGCGATAGCCAGAATGAGCATAAGCAGTCTGAACAGGGCCTGATCCCTGGCCCCCCGGGTTTGTGTACTCGCAGCGAGAGCATTGAGGCTGTCTGAGACAAGCGGTGCCTCGACCCGACCCTCGGGATTGATACGGCCGATCCACAGGCTGTCGGGGTTGTAGACGAGCAGCCGATCACGCCAGGCGGCGAGACGGCGCGGCTCCGGCGTCGGGGGCAGTGTTATCGCCTGTGCGGGCGCCCAGTCGGCGTCAAAGCGGTACAGATGGGTACCGCCATCGCCATCGTCCGTGAGAAGGGCCCAGCCCGCCCCGATGTTGTGGGCAAAATCCCTGATCCGGTCCTGCCTGCGGGCGATCGCCTCGGGGTGCAGAAGCAGGATTTCATCCAGCTGTTCCCCGAATGCCGCAGCGTCCGGCCGGTGAACGCCAAGGCCGGGGCCTTCACTACGGTTGAGCAGCAGCAGGCCGCGGTGGTTTATCAGCCGCGGCGAGCGGGTTCTGTAGGGCACTGCCATGCGCTCCTGAACCCGCCCCTTTACAATGCGCAGCAGTGCATTGTCTGCGGTGATTGCGAAAAACGTATCAGTCAGTGTGCTGGCGGCCAGGGAGGCAACAGCCACGGGTTCGTCGGTCAGAGGGGTACAGGCAGGTGCTTCCGCTGCAGCTAGTGAGCAGCGCCAGGGGCGACGTACGGCGCGTTCTGCTCCTGCGCCCGAGGCGCTGACGAGGAGCCTGTCATCGCGCACCAGGAGCAGCCCGTCGATAGCCCGCAGACCCAGTTCTCTCGCGCTGTACTGCGCGGTACTGCTGCCGGCGCGGTTGTGCACCAGCAGTCGGTTGCCGGCGAGCATGTACAGCGTGCCGTCCGCCGCCGCAGCGATGTCCTGCGGACCGGGCACCGGGGGCGTCGCAGACCACCAGAGCAGCCGTGCCAGAACCGCAGCAGCCAGGGCAAGACCCAGCACGCCGGTGATTACGGCCGCAGCAAGAAAGCGCAGCTGCAGTACATCATCGTCGCCTGCCTCGAGGCCATGCTGGTCGCTGCGGATCTGGAAACGGTTTGGCGGCGGCGCCGATGCCATGCTCTCCTTCGCCTCCGGCTCCGGCTCGGACGTTGCAACCACGTGGCATTCCAGGCCGCCTGCCAGCAGTCGCTCACACAGTGCCTGTGCCTCGGAGCGGGGAAGTGAGCGTCGCAGGGTGACTTTGCCCCCGAGGAAGAAGGCCTCCACCGCGGCCGGATCGGTGAGGCGAAAAAACGCGGTCAGTCTGAGACGTGCCTGCCGGGCATCGGCGCCCGGCAGGAGGTTTCCGGAAAACACGAGGTCAAACAAGGGTGTGGATAATGCCAGTGACCTTTACCTCCTAGCAGGTAGGGATTGTGTCAATGAATACCGCGCATCATCCTGCGCAGGATCGGGGACACGGCGAGCAGGATCGCGCCGACAGCGAGGCCGGTCCACAGCAGGCTGCTGAACAGTTCGGTGTAGAGCGCCAGCGCTTTTCCGATATCGGCTATTTCCCCTGAGGGTGTGTCGATAACCGCCAGCTTCGATAACTGTGCTGCCAAATGTTGCGAGTAGGCCGTTGCGAGAAACCAGGCGCCCATCATCAGTCCCGCGATGCTGGGCACGGCAAGCTTGGTCACCGCTGACAGGCCGACGGGCGACAGGCAGAGTTCGCCGGTGGTGTGCAGCAGGTAGGCGAGAATCATCCAGTAGCCAGAAACCAGACCCGCCTGGTTGGGGTTGGCGGCGCCCAGCACCAGGGCGCCAAAACCCAGGCCCGCCTGAGCGATACCCAGGGCGAACTTGACCGGTGTTGAGGGTTCCAGACCGCGACGCCCCAGCGATGTCCAGAGCCAGGCAAACAGGGGTGCAAAAAGAAAGATGAAAAAGGCGTTGAGTGATCCGAACTGAGACGCCGTGAGCTGGACGCCCAGGATGTGCCGATCCATGACGCGATCGGCATAGAGTGTCATCGAAGCGGCGCTTTGTTCAAACAGCGACCAGAACAGCACGCTGGACATGGTGAGGATGATCAGGACGATCATCCGGCTGCGCTCGGTCGGATCACATTTCACCGTGATAAACCACACCAGCCCGCCGAGCACGCTTATCGCCAGGATGTTCAGCAGAGTTCCCACGGCGCCCTGGAATTGCAGCATCTGCCAGGCGGCGGCCACGGCGAGCAGCGCGCCCGCATAAATGGTCCACTCCTTGTTCAGCCCCAGGGGGGATCGCTCGCGCAATACCCCGGGGCGGGCGGGTTCCGCGTGGCCCTGCAGGTGTTTCTGTCCAACGAGAAAGGTGGCGAGACCGACCAGCATGCCGATACCCGCAGCCCCGAAACCATAACGCCAGCCGAAGGTTTCACCCAGATAACCGCACAGCAGTGTGGCGCTGAAGGCGCCGAGGTTGATCCCCATATAGAAGATGGTAAAGCCGGCGTCGCGGCGCGGATCATCAACGCTGTACAGCTTGCCGACGATGGTGGAGATGCTCGGCTTGAGAAAACCAACGCCGACCACGATCAGGCCCAGGGAAAAATAGAAGACCTGCAGCGCGCCCCCATCGCGGACGACGTCAGCGCCGACCATGCGGGCCTGTTCACCTTCGACGGCCATGCCCAGATGGCCGAAAACCAGCAGCATGCCGCCGAAAATGACAGCTTTGCGCATGCCCAGATAGCGGTCGGCGAGAAGACCACCCAGAACGGGCATGGCATAAACCAGCGCGGCATAGCCGCCGAGCACCTCCAGCCCGTTGCTGTCGCTGAACAGGTGGTACTTGGTCAGGTACAGGAGCAGCAGGTATTTCATGCCGTAAAAGGAAAACCGCTCCCAGAGTTCGGTGGTAAAGCAGACGAACAGGCCTCTGGGGTGACCGAAAAAGCCGGTATCCCGAGCCGGGTCAGAAATGCGGGCCGTCATTTCAGGCATGCTCGTCAGTCCTTGGTTGGTGTATCGATCAGGCGGCAAGGCCCCGGTCTGTTCTTGCGGTAAGCTGTTCGCGAATGAGTGCCGGATCCCGCAGGCGCTTGATCGACTCGAACAGAACGGCTCCCTGCGGATAGTAGCTGCGAAGGTACCCCAGCCACTGTTTCAGTGGATTGCCTGCGTAGCGGGCGTCGTAGCCGGCGAGAGTGAGATCGAAAAAATGACGCAGGAGCGGCAGTACGTCTGACCAGGTCATGGGCGTAAGCGTCTCGCCCTCTGCGGCACTGCGCACCAGCCGGGGCAGATCCGGCCGGCACAGGGCGCCGCGGCCGAGCATCAGTGCGTCAGTCCCGCTGGCGGTGCGGCAGCGATCGGCGTCGGCGCTGCTCCAGATTTCACCGTTTGCCACCAGCGGCAGCGCTGTGTGGTTTCGGGCGCGACGGATCTCTTCCCAATAGGCGGGAGGACGATAGCCGTCGCGCCGGGTGCGCGCGTGAATCACGATCTCGCTGGCACCCGCGCTGCTGATGGCCGATATGACATCGGTAAAGGTGTCGCGGTCCTCAAAACCCAGTCGGACTTTTACCGTAAGAGGGGTTGCGTCCGGCAGTGCCCGGCGCACCGCGGCGGTGATGTCGTGGACGCGTTCCGGTTGGCGTAGCAGAATCGCACCGCCGTCTGACCGATTCACGGTTTTCGCCGGACAGCCGAAGTTGAGGTCGATGCCGGGCGCTCCAAGCGCAGCGCCTCGCCCCGCGTTCTCAGCCAGAACCTGTGGCTGCCCACCGAGCAACTGGAGAAAGACCGGCGTTCCGTGTCGTGTCAGGCCGCCGTTGTGCAGCTCCGGGCACAGGCGGTAAAACACCCGTGGCGGAAGCAGACGCTCGGTCACTCGAAGAAACTCCGTCACGCAGCGGTCGATACCGCCGAGACCGGTCAGCATGTCGCGCATGGTGTGATCGATCACACCCTCCATCGGGGCCAGCAAGATGCGCATGGTAATTGACACTACAGCAGTGGGGACGGGCGAAGTGTACCGCACCTTGCATGGCATCAGAATGTCTGCTGCTTTATGATGCTATTCGCTATTTGTGGAATCTACCGTATGCCACCGAGTCTGCTTGAGCAAGGCGTCGAAATCATGCTGTTCGGCATGGGGACAGTGATTGCGTTCCTGACCCTGCTGGTGATCGTGATGGCTCTCATGAATCGCCTGCTTCAGCGGTTTTATCCTGGCCGGCTCGTAGAGGGCAGGCCGGAGGTCGGTTCCGCATCCGCAGAGGGCGACCCGGTGCCCGCCGAGCTGCTTGCGGTGATCACGGCGGCTGTGCACCGGCACCGATCTGAACGCACGCAGCGAAAGGAAACCTGCCATGGATAACAACACGCAGCCCCTTGGCATCACGGATGTCGTTCTGCGAGACGGCCACCAGTCGCTGCTGGCAACGCGCATGCGTCTCGATGATATGCTGCCGATTGCGGCTGCACTCGACGATGTCGGCTTCTGGTCCGTTGAGACCTGGGGCGGCGCTACCTTTGACGCCTGCATACGCTACCTCGGCGAGGATCCCTGGGAGCGTATCCGCGAGCTCAAGAAAGCCATGCCCAGGACACCGCAGCAGATGCTTTTCCGCGGCCAGAACATTCTCGGCTATCGTCACTATGCCGATGATGTCGTGCGGCGTTTTGTCGAGCGCGCGGCGAGCAACGGGGTCGACGTGTTTCGCGTGTTCGACGCCATGAACGATATGCGCAACCTGGAGGTCGCCCTGCGCGCGGTCAAGGCAGCGGGGAAGCACGCCCAGGGCACCCTGTCCTACACGATCAGCCCGGTACACAATATCGATACCTGGGTGGATATGGCCCGTCGTATCGAGGATACCGGTGCTGACTCCATTGCCATCAAGGATATGGCCGGGCTGCTTCGTCCCTACACCGGTCATGAACTGGTGCGCCGCCTGAAGCAGGCCTGTGCCATTCCTATCCACATGCAGTGTCATGCGACAACGGGGCTGTCCACCGCGACAATTCTCAAGTGTGTGGAAGCGGGTATCGATAACGTTGACACTTCGATCTCGTCAATGTCGATGACCTACGGGCACTCGCCGACCGAATCCGTGGTGGCAATTTTTGAAGGAACGGAGCGTGCGACCGGCCTGGATATTGAAAAGCTCGCAGATATCGCGGCGTATTTCCGCGATGTCCGGCTCAAATACGCGCGCTTCGAGGGTGCACTGCGGGGTGTCGACTCGCGCATTCTGCTGGCGCAGGTACCGGGTGGCATGCTGACGAACATGGAAAATCAGCTCCGGGAGCAGGGTGCCACCGATAAAATGGATGCCGTGTTCAAGGAGATTCCGCGCGTCCGCGAGGACCTCGGTTACATCCCGCTGGTGACGCCGACCTCGCAGATCGTCGGCACCCAGGCGGTGCTCAATGTGCTTACCGGCGAGCGCTACAGGTCGATTTCCCGCGAGACGGCAGCCGTGCTGAAAGGCGAATACGGCGCTACACCGGCCCCGGTCAATGAGGAACTGCGCGCGCGCGTCCTCGAGGGCGAGGAGCCCATCACCTGCCGACCGGCGGAGCTTCTGGAGCCGGAAATGGAATCGCTGCAGGATGAGCTCGAAAGTCTCGCAGAAGAACAGGGTATTGCGCTTGCCGACGGCGAACGTCGGATTGACGATGTGCTGACCTATGCACTTTTTCCGCAGATCGGCCTGAAGTTTCTGGCCAATCGCGGTAATCCCGATGCCTTCGAGCCGGCCCCCGGCAGCGATGCCGAACCGGGTACGGATAGCGCAACGCCAGAGACAGCGGATAACGATGCTGCTGCGAATGTCGCGGACACAGACGAGGGTTCGTCGATATATACCGTCACGGTCAATGGTAATGCCTACACGGTGAAGGTGGCCGAGGGGGGCGACGTGGAGCGCGTTAGCGCACCTGCGGCGCAGCAGGATGCGACCGCCAGCGGACCTGCCCCGGATAGCGAGAGCGGTGGACCCGCCGAAGCAGTAAAGGCGCCTCTCGCCGGCAACATCTTCAAGGTCGAGGTGGCGGTGGGTGATCGTGTCACCTCTGGGCAGGTTCTGGTCATTCTCGAAGCCATGAAAATGGAAACCGAAATCCGGGCTACCCGCGACGGCCGCGTGGCAGAGCTGCAGGTCAGCCCGGGCGATGCGGTCAGCGTGGGCGCCACGCTGCTGACGCTGAGCGGCGGCTAACAATCCACGGGGCGGGACACTGATGGAGCGACTGAGCGAGCTGTGGACAGCTTCAGGACTGGCCCGGATGGATATCGGTGCGGCCCTGATGATCGCCGTGGGCCTGCTGCTGCTTTTTCTTGCGATCCGCAAAAATTTTGAGCCACTGCTGCTGGTGCCTATTGGGTTCGGCGGCATACTGGCTAACATTCCGGGTGCGGGGATGGCGTACTCGGCGGTCGAAAATGCACTTTATGCAGCCGATCCGGGGCTGCTGTCCGAATTCGCCGCCTTGCTCGCGCTACCCGCGGATGCCGGTGTCGAGGCGCTCAGGGAGGCACTGTCGGATGCCGGCGCAGCCACCCGGGTCGGTCTGCACCAGCTCGCGGTGGATGCCGGCTTTGCCGACGGCATGCTATATACGTTTTATCGTGTAACCATTGCCAGTGGCATTGCGCCCCTGGTCATTTTTATGGGTGTCGGTGCGATGACCGATTTCGGGCCGCTGCTGGCGCACCCGAGAACACTGTTTCTGGGCGCGGCGGCACAGTTCGGCATCTTTGCCACGCTGCTCGGGGCCGTTGGTCTCACCGAGCTTGGCCTGACGGACTTCACGCTGAGCGACGCGGCGGCGATCGGCATTATCGGCGGTGCCGATGGACCGACCGCAATTTATGTC
>JBHEPQ010000281.1:0-5693 GCA_046260215.1 Chromatocurvus sp. | reverse complement strand
TCGTGGCACTCATGGCGCCGCTGCTGCCGGCGACCGCCGGTGTCGATCCGCTCAGCGGTGTCGGATTCCTGTTGGCGCTGCGTGAAATAGCGATCGGTCTGGTGATGGGTTTCATTATGCAGATGGTGTTCTCGGCGGTGGTGGTGGCCGGTGAGACGCTGGCGATGTCCATGGGCCTGGGTTTTGCCATGACCGTGGATCCGCAGAACGGCGTGCAAGTGCCGGTGGTCAGCCAGCTGAATGTGATTCTGGGGACGCTGCTGTACCTGGCTATCGACGGACACCTGCTGTTGCTGGCGGCGTTGGCCGACAGCTTTGGCGTTATTCCCATCGACGCCGGCGGTCTTGACTCCACAACGTTCTCCAACCTGGTGGGTCTTGGGGGCCAGATATTTGCCAGTGCGCTACTGCTGGCGCTGCCGGCGCTGACCGCCGTGCTGATGGTCAATATCGCCTTTGGCGTTATCACCCGGGCCGCGCCGCAGCTGAATATCTTTGCGGTGGGTTTCCCGGTTACGATTCTGGTGGGCATTGTGTTCCTCATGCTCGCACTGCCGTCTTTCCTCAGCGTATTGCAGCGATTCATCGAGCTCGGTCTGCAGCAGACCCTGCGGGTGCTGGTGTAGCGGGGCGGCGATGGCAGAAGAGCAGACAGGCCAGGAGCGCACCGAACAGCCGACCGAGCGGCGCAAGCTGGAGGCCCGGCGCAAGGGCCAGGTGCCGCGCTCGCGCGAGCTGAACACCATGCTGTCCCTGCTCGCCCTGGCGCTGTCGCTGCTGTTCCTCGGCGGCGGCCTGGTGGAGCGCTTTCTGGCGCTGGCCCAGCACGGGTTCACCTTCGGGCGTGCGCTGGCATTCAACGCCGAGCAGCTGCCGGTGCATCTGATGCAGATGATCATCTCGGCGATGCTGATTCTCTGGCCGGTCTTTCTGATCGCCGTTATCGCCGCCTTTGCCGGCCCCCTGCTGATGGGCGGCTGGGCGTTCAGTGTCGAGGCCATGGCGTTCAAGCTGGAGAAGCTGAACCCCGTGAAAGGCCTGGGTCGGGTGTTCTCTGCCAAGGGCCTGCTGGAGCTGGTCAAGGCCCTGGTCAAGTTTCTGCTGCTGCTCGCGGCAACGCTGCTGATTTTTGCCGTCGTGCAGCGGGATATTCTGTCGCTGAGCATGTTCACGCCGGGTCAGGCGAGCCTGAACGCGGTGGAGCTGCTGATGTGGGGGCTGCTATTACTCAGCGCAACGATGGTCTTTATCGTGGTTTTCGATGTGCCTTTTGAGCTGTGGAACCACAACCGGCAGCTGAAGATGACGCGTCAGGAAGTGCGGGACGAGATGAAGGAGACCGACGGCCGTCCGGAGGTAAAACAGCGCATCCGCAATCTGCAGCGCGAAGTGGCGCAGCGGCGAATGATGCAGGATGTGCCCACCGCAGATGTTGTTATTACCAACCCCACACACTACGCGGTAGCCCTCAGTTACCAGGAGGCGCCGGGGCGCGCACCGGTGGTAGTTGCCCGGGGCAAGGAGCTGGTGGCGCTGCAGATACGCCGCGTAGCCGCCGAAAACAGCGTGCCGGTATTCGAGGCGCCGCCGCTGGCGAGAGCGCTGTACGCCTCCACGGAGATCGGACAGGAAATCCCGCAAAGCCTGTATCTGGCGGTGGCGAGAGTGCTGGCCTATCTGTTCCAGCTGCGCCGCTCGTCGCCGACCGACTATGTGCCGCGTCCGGCAGATCTTGAAGTGCCCGAGGAATTCCACGACAGCGGCGAAGGAGATGTGACCGATGGCGACGAATGAGACAGTGGTGACCGGCCCCGGCGGGCCACTGACGCTGGCCACGCTGCTAACGGGTATCGGCACGCCGCTGGTCATGCTGTTGCTGCTGGCGATGATCGTCCTGCCGCTGCCGCCCTTCGCGCTGGATCTGTTGTTCACCTTCAATATCGCGCTGGCGATCATTGTCCTGCTGGCCGCGGTGTACGCATCCCGCCCGCTGGAATTCGCGGTCTTTCCCACGGTCCTGCTGATCGCCACTTTGCTGCGCCTGGGTCTGAACGTTGCTTCGACCCGGGTGGTTCTGCTGGAGGGCCATACCGGGACAGGGGCGGCGGGGAGGGTGATACAGGCGTTCGGCGAGTTCGTCGTTGGCGGCAGTTACGCCGTGGGCCTGGTGCTGTTCAGCATTCTGGTCGTCATCAACTTCGTCGTTGTGACCAAAGGCGCCGGGCGCATCTCGGAAGTGACCGCACGCTTCACCCTGGACGCCATGCCGGGCAAGCAGATGGCGATCGACGCTGACCTCAACGCGGGGCTGATTTCCCAGGAGGACGCTCTGCGCCGTCGCGAGGAGGTGTCCCAGGAGTCCGATTTCTACGGGGCCATGGACGGCGCGAGCAAGTTTGTCCGCGGTGACGCGGTAGCCGGGATTCTCATCCTGTTCATCAACATCATCGGTGGCATCGCGATAGGCACCCTGCAACATGACCTCAGCGCTGCCGAGGCCGCGCAGAACTATACGCTGCTTACCATCGGTGATGGGCTGGTGGCGCAGATACCGTCCATGCTGCTGTCCACGGCCGCCGCCATCATTGTCACCCGCATCTCGGGCGCGCAGGACATGGGGGCAGCCGTTACGCTGCAGCTTACCAGCAACCCGCGCATTCTCATGGTTGCCGCGGTAACTATCGGCCTCATGGGCATCGTGCCCGGCATGCCCAACACCGTGTTCCTGTCCATTGCCGGGCTGCTGGGCAGCCTGGCTTTCCTGCGCTGGCAGAAGCTGCAGGTGCCGATCGTGGACGAGCAACCGCAGGCGGTGGAGAAGGCGCCGGAGACGCTGGAACTGAGCTGGGACGATGTCGCCGAGGTCGACGAGATCGGGCTGGAAGTTGGCTACCGCCTGATTTCGCTGGTGGATAAGAGCCAGGGTGGCGATCTGCTCAGTCGCATCAAGGGTGTGCGCAAGAAGCTGTCCCAGGAGCTGGGATTTCTCGTGCACTCGGTGCATGTCCGCGACAACCTGGATCTGTCGCCCAACGCCTATCGCATCAGCCTGCACGATGTCGTGGTCGGCGAAGGGGAGGTCTTCCCCGGCCGCGAACTGGCGATCAATCCGGGCCAGATCTTCGGCGAGCTGGAGGGTGTGGCTACCCGGGACCCGACCTTCGGGCTGGATGCGGTGTGGATTGATGCCTCCCAGCGCGAGGATGCGCAGACCAAGGGCTACACCGTGGTCGACAGCTCAACCGTCATCGCCACGCATCTCAGCCAGCTGCTGAAAAACCACGCTCATGAGCTGATCGGCCAGGACGGGGCGCAGCAGCTGCTGGACAAGCTCGGCCGCTCCTCACCCAAGCTGGTGGAGAACCTGGTGCCGGCCAGCATGAGCCTCGGCGAGGTCACCCGGGTGCTGCAGCACCTGCTTGAGGAGGGCATCCCGATTCGCGATATGCGCACCATCGCCGAGGCGCTGGCGGAGGAGAGTGGCAAGAGTCAGGATTCTGACGCTCTGACGGCCAAGGTGCGCGCGGCACTCGGTCCGTCGATCTTCCAGATCGTCAACGGCACCGCGCGGGAGCTGGCAGTCATGGTGCTCGACTCCCAGCTGGAACAGATATTGCAGAGCTCCTTGCAGAACGGAGCAGGCGGGCTGGAGCCGTCACTGATGGACAACGTGATCCAGCAGGTTGTGGAGGCCTCCGGAAAGCTCGAGGCAGAGGGCAACAATCCTGTGCTGCTGGTATCCAGCGGTATCCGCCTGTTCCTGTCGAGGCTGCTTCGCGGGCGCATGAACAATTTTTACATACTGGCCTACGAGGAAATTCCGCCAAGCAAGTCGATACGCGTCGTGGCGACCATTGGCAGTGGCCAGTCGGCGCGGGCGTAGGCCAATCATCATTGTAGGGGCCACTCATCATTGAAGGAGCAGGGCGGCGATGAAAATCAGGCGTTTCGTGGAAAAGGACAGCCGTACGGCGATGGCACGGGTGCGCGAAGCGCTGGGCACTGAGGCGATGATCCTCTCCAACCGGCGCGTCGGCAGTGATGTCGAGGTGGTGGCGGCGCTGGATCTGGACGAGGGGGGTATCGCGGCGGCGCTCGCTTCCAGCCGGCCTGAGCCGGACGCCGAGCCCGGCAACGAGCTGGCGATGCAACAGCTGCAGAACGAACTCGTCGATCTGCGCAACGTGTTGCAGTCCCAGCTCGGGCGGCGCTCCTGGCGGGACAGTGCAGAGCGACCGCCGCCGCTGGCGACCATCAACCAGCGGCTGGCGCGCCTGGGGCTGTCTCGCGCACTCGGCGGCGCGATCGTCGATGCTCTGCCCGCCCGCGGCACGCTTGACGAGCAGTGGCAGCGCGCGCTGATTGCGCTGGCACGTCGCCTGCGCTGCGTCGAGGCTTTCCCGCCCAATGGCACGGCGCTGGCCTGCCTGGGTGCCACCGGCGTTGGCAAGACATCGGTGGTGGCGAAGCTTGCAGGTCGCGAGTTGCTCTCCGGTGCGCAACGCGTTGCGCTGGTCAGTATGGATGCCTGGCGCATCGGCGGACAGGAACAGCTGGAGGCGTTCGCGACCCAGCTGGATCTGCCGTTTGAGGTGGCGACCAGCACGTCGGCCCTGTCAAAAGCGCTGCGGCGGCTGCGCGGCTACCGGGTATTCATCGATACCGCCGGTATGAGCCAGCGCGACGCCCGCCTCCAGGAGCAGTGGGACATGCTGCGCCAGGCACGCCAGCCGGTTGAATGCTGCCTGGTGCTGTCTGCCGTGGCACAGGCAGCACAGACACGCGAGCTGGTGCAATCATTTGCGCCCCGGGACATGTGCGGTGCTATCATCACCAAGCTGGACGAGGTCGCCAGTCTGGGAGGGGTAATGGATGCCCTGATACAGGGAGACCTGCCCCTCGCCATGATCAGCGATGGCCAGCGCGTGCCCGACGATATCGCCGCGGCGGATTCGCGTGAACTCGTTGCGCGTGCGGTGTCGCTGCTGGATACACAGGCGGGCACGACAGCGCAGGAGACCGGGTACCCGACCACGCGCCGCGCCGGTTGACGCGGCATCCGGACGCGCAGTCCGGGATACGCAGCAGACAGCCAGAGGCAGGACTATGGGCGCGGACTCCCCGATCAATGTAATTGCGGTAACCAGCGGCAAGGGCGGCGTCGGCAAGACCAGTGTCGCGGTGAACCTTGCGGTCGGGCTGTCCCGGAGTGGACAGTCGGTGCTGCTGTTCGATGCCGACCTCGGGCTTGCCAACGTGGACGTGGCGCTGGGTCTGAAGCCGGCGTTTGATGTCAGCCATGTGCTGTCCCGCGAACGCACGCTGGAACAGGTGCTGGTACCCGGCCCGGGCGGAATCCGTATTGTGCCGGCCACCTCCGGCGTCGCGCATATGGCGAGTCTGAATGCACAGGAGCAGGCAGGACTGGTGCGCGCTTTCAGTGAACTGCCACTGGAGGTCGATACGCTGATCGTCGACACGGGCGCCGGTATTGATCCTGCCGTCCTTACGTTCACCAGCGCCTGCCAGGATATTATTGTGGTCATCTGCGATGAGCCGACGTCTCTGACGGATGCCTACGCCCTGATCAAGGTTCTGAACCGCGACCACGGTGTGAAGCGTTTCCAGGTGCTTGCCAGCATGGTCGAGAACGACCTTCAGGGTCGGCAGCTGTACGAGAAACTATGCCGGGT
>JBHEPQ010000252.1:0-13261 GCA_046260215.1 Chromatocurvus sp. | reverse complement strand
CTTGAAGAATCCCGCCATGGCGCCAACGGCCTGGCCACTTCGATTCATAAAGGTTTCGGGAATGAGCAGGCGCAGATCGTGTCTGCCCACGGTAATACGCGCGGTCTGGCCGAAAAACCGGCTTTCGCGAGACAGTGTGCCGCCGTAGCGGCGCACGATGTGCTCGATAAAATTGGCCCCCGCGTTGTGCCGGGTGCCGCGGTAGGCGTGCCCGGGATTGCCCAGGCCGACGATCAGTGCCAATGCCTCGGTCATTCCGGGGGTCGCGGGCCGCTGCCGATGAACAGGCGAGGAGCGTTATTAAGCCTTGCCGTCGTCTTCGTCTTCATCCTGCGTCGGAACGTCACCGGCTCCGGTCGCATCCTCATCCTCGACATCCTCGGCTGCTTCAATAGCAGCGCGGGGCGCCACGATGGCAGCGATCGGCATATCGTGGTCTTCGCCGAGTGACAGCGCAACAGAGGCGGTGCCCTCGGGTAGCTTCACCTCTGACAGGTGAATACTGTCGCCGATGCTCAGCTCCTGCATGTCGATTTCGATGTACTCCGGGATATTGGCCGGCAGGCACAACAGCTCAATTTCCACGGCCTGGTGCTCGATGACGCCGCCCTCGAGCTTGACGCCGTTGCAGGATTCCTCGTTGAGGAAGTGAATCGGGATGTTGACCTTGAGCTCGACCTTTTCGTCGATGCGCAGAAAGTCGGCGTGCATGACCCGCTCTTTCGCCGGGTGGCGCTGCAGATCCTTGAGAATCGCCTTCTCGATGTCACCGTCGATCCTGACGGCGATGACCTGGGAAAAGAAAGCCTCGTTCTCGAGCGCCTTTTCAAGATCCTTGCTGATGATGCTCAGGGGGCGGGGGTCCTTGCCCGAACCATAGATGATGGCCGGTACCAGGTTGGCGTGGCGACGCAGGCGGCGGCTCGCACCTTTCCCCAGGTCGTCGCGCGGTATCGCGTTGATTTCCAGTTGGTCAGACATTGTCTTGACTCCTATGCTTCAAATACCGACGGACTTGCGACCAGCCACGCCGGCACGGCTACGTAAGCGCTATCGTCTGCGCCCGGCCCGTCAGGGCCGGTGCACTCAGGCAGAGAACAGCGCGCTGATGGATTCCTCGTTCGAGACGCGGCGGATGGACTCCGCCAGCAGATCCGAGATGGTGAGCTGTCGGATCTTGCTGATGGTCCTGGCCTCGTCACTCAGGGGAATCGTATCGGTGACCACGAGCTCATCGAGCTCGGACTTGTGAATGTTGTCGAGGGCGCGACCGGAAAGTACGGGGTGGGTACAGTAGGCAATGACCTTGGTAGCGCCGCGCGCTTTCAATGCGTCGGCGGCGTTGCACAGTGTACCCGCCGTGTCGACCATATCATCAACCAGCAGGCAGGTGCGACCGTCCACGCTGCCGATCACGTTCATGACCTGGGCTTCGTTGGCCTGGGGGCGTCGCTTGTCAATAATTGCCAGCTCTGCGTCGTCCAGCTGCTTGGCAATCGCCCGGGCGCGCACAACGCCGCCTATGTCCGGCGATACTACAACCAGGTTCTCATAATTGCAGACGGCGATATCATCGTTCAGCACCGGCGAGCCATAGACGTTGTCGACCGGGCAGGCAAAGAAGCCCTGTATCTGCTCCGCGTGCAGATCGACGGTGAGTACGCGGTCGACACCCACGGCAACCATCAGATCTGCCACCACCTTGGCAGAGATCGGTACCCGCGAGGAGCGCGGTCGGCGATCCTGCCGGGCATACCCGAAATAGGGCACGACCGCCGTGATGCGCGCCGCAGAGGCGCGGCGCAGCGCATCGATCATGACCAGCAGTTCCATCAGGTTGTCGTTGGTGGGCGCGCAGGTAGACTGCAGCACAAAGACATCCTTGCCGCGCACGTTCTCGTTGAGCTCCACCGCCACTTCGCCATCGCTGAAGCGGCCGACGTCTGCCTTGCCGATGGAAAGATACAGGCGACTGGCAACCCGGCGCGCCAGTTCGGGATTGGCATTACCGGTGAAAACCATCATTTTTGCGGACACGGCGGATACCCCAAGAGATTGCGTCGGATTCCGGGAATTGGCTGGGGTGGCAGGATTCGAACCTGCGAATGCCGGGATCAAAACCCGGTGCCTTGCCACTTGGCGACACCCCAAAAGCTGTTTCAGCGCACTGATTCTATCTCATCCAGCACGGGGGACCGGTTAAGGCCGCGGGCCGCCCATGCCCCCCAGGGAGCCGGGACCTGCTGTGTGATGCTGCGTGCACCGGCCCTGGTATCACAGCGACAGAACACACACGCCCCTGTCCCCGTTAATCTCGCGTCCCCAAAATTGCCCAGCCAATTCAGTGCGTTATCTACAGCTGGGTAGAGTTGTCGCACAATGGACTGGCAGTCATTCCGGGAAGCCCCCGCGAAAAAGGCGTGCATTGTGATCGGCGCGCTGTTGCGTGTCAATTGCCGGTGGGAAAATATTTCCCCGGTGTTGACAGCGCAATCGGGTTTGATCACCACGTACCAGGCCCCGGGCAGCTCCATGGGGCTCAGCTGCTCGCCGATACCCTCCGCCCAGGCGCTGTGGCCGTGGACGAAGACCGGGACGTCCGCTCCCAGGCCGGCGCCGATGGCCGCCAGTGATGTCCGCGATAGCCGCAGGTTCCACAGCGTGTTCAGTGCCAGCAGGGTGCTCGCCGCATCCGAACTGCCCCCGCCCAGCCCGCCGCCGCTGGGCAGGTGTTTCTGCAGTCGAATCCCTGCGCCGCAGTGACGGGGCGTTGTCGGCAGATGCTTCAGGGCCAGGGCGGCCCGCACAACCAGGTTATCGTGATCGGCAATGCCGAGATCCGGCCCGTCCAGAACAATTTTCCCGCTCTGGTCCGCACTGATCTCCAGCGTGTCGCCGATATCCAGAAGCTGGAACACGGTCTGCAGGCTGTGGTAGCCGTCCGCCCGTCGGCCGGTAACGTGCAGGAACAGGTTGAGCTTTGCAGGTGCGCTCACGCGCACTGGCGTATCGATGATCATGATTCACCCGTTGCCCATCGACCGTTGACGAGACGCAGGCTGATGCCGTCGGCGGCGCGGCTCAGTTCAAGTCGCGATGGCAGTGTTCCCGACGCTGCGGCCGTGTAATCGGCATAGGAAACGACCCAGCCGCCCTGGTGGATTTCGCGCGCCCGACCCTGTTCAAGAATCAGCTCTTCCAGCGCCTGTCCGGGATCGGGCAGGCCGCGCAGCCAGAAGCGCAGGGCGTCGACCGGAATCGGCCAGCCGGTTGCCGCCGCCAGCGTTGCCGGTGTGCTGCTGTCGTAAACGCGACGTTCGCCGCCGCGCTCCACCTGCAGAACGTTGTTGTCGTGGATGATGCGGACGGCACCAGCGCCAAACGGGCCGGACAGGTCGACCTCGCTGTGACCGTCGCGCTGTGCCCAGGCAAGGCTGGCGCTCTCCGCACCGCCGCGCCAGCGCAGGGCTACCTTGGCCGATAGATTCCAGCGGGTGATGGATGTCGCGTGGGCACGGTAGCTGTCCCAGTCGGTCGCGGGGCTGTCGCCGTCCCGGGTTGTGGCGCAGCCCGCCGCAACAAGCAGCGCGGCGACAACCAGCGCGCGGAAGCTGACCACGCCGGTGCCTACGGCAGGTCATCCACACCCAGGCGCTGCAGGGTGTCACGCAGTACGGGGTGGTCCGGATCCTTGAGCAGGGCGCCGCGCCAGATGTTGCGGGCACCCTCGATATTGTTGTTCATCCACATCACCTCGCCAAGGTGCGCCGCGACCTCGGGATCGGGGAAGCCGGCATAGGCGCGCGTGAGGTATTGTATGGACGCCTCGTAGTCGCCCTGTTTGTAAAGTACCCAGCCCATGCTATCGAGAATCGCCGGTTCGTTGGGTTCCAGCGCCAGTGCTTCGCGGATGAGGTCATGCGCCTCGTCGAGGCGATCGGTGCGGTTGGCCAGCGTGTAACCCAATGCGTTCAGCGCCGACGCATTTGCGGGTTCCCGGTCAAGGATGCTGCGCAGATCGCGCACCGCAGCATCGATATCGTCGCGGCGTTCATGCACGACAGAGCGCGAGTAGCGAAGGCTGGTGGATTCGGGAAAGGCCGCGATGGCCTCGTTCAATAGAGCGAGACTGGCCTCATCGCGCCGCGCCTCGTTCAGGAGATTGGCCTGCAGCGCGTAAAGCTGCTCGCTGCGCCCCGGGTAGCTCTGTCTCAGTGTCGCGAAATAGCCATCAAACCGCGCGTGCCGCTCATCCTGCAGCAGCAGCTTGCCGATGCGCAGTGTCGCCGGCAGCAGGTCCTTGCCGTCTCCGACCTGCATGTAGTGCTCGATGGCCCTGGCGGTATTGCCCTCGCTCTCCGCGATGCGCCCGAGCACGAAATAGGCCTCGCTGCTGCGCTGCTGCAGATCCAGCAACTGCTCGAGGTAGGCTTTCGCTGCCAGCCGGTCGTCCAGCTCCTCGTTGATCAACGCCAGTGAAAAAATCAGGTCGCCGTCCTCAGGGTTGTTGACGGACAGAATCTCGAACTGGCGTCGCGCCGCATCCATGTCGTCGCTGGCCAGCAGACGGGCATACTGCAGGCGCAGGCTGTCGCGCTGAGCATCGTCTTCCAGTGCCCGCTGAATGCGCGCAAATGGCGCGTCGCTTTCCTGCTCCTTTAACATGCGGGCTTCCAGCAGCAGTGCCTGGTGCTGGAAAGGCTCAACGCTGAATACGTCCTGCAGTCTCGCCAGGGCGCGTGGGGTGTCACCCAGCTCATTGGCAATCAGAGCACGCGTCATAAGCAGCGAGAGACTCTCGCCCAGCTCCGGAAGCAGGTCGTCAAGTGCCTGTGTCAGCGCCTGTTGCCGCTCCGGGTCGAGCGCGTCGAAGCCGTTCAGCAGAATCGGGAAGCGCGCGTTGGACTCATCATCCCGCGCCACGACAGCCAGGTGCGGTACCGCATCCAGCAGGCGACCCTCGCGCACCAGCAGTGTCGCCAGGGTGTTGTGCGGCTCCGGGTTATCCGGCTCCAGTTCCACCCACAGCGTCACCGCTTCTCGCGCCGCGTCCTCGCGCTTGAGATACTGGGCAAGGTGCGTGGCGTGGGCGCTCACCGCAGGATCGCGCAGTTTTTCCGCCTGCTCGCTGTAGAGTGCCAGCGCTGTCGGGTAATCGCGTTTGCGCAGGGCAAATTCGGCGGCCAGCAGCGGGTAGACGCTGTCATCCGGCAGACGCCGGAGCGTTTTTTCCGGCAGCGTCGGCGGCGGCTCCACGCTGGTGGCAGTGGGCTCGCTGTCAGGGGCCGGTGCTGACGATTCAGGAGCGCCACTCGCCATCGACGATTCGTCGGCGGCGGCGGATTCGTCGGTCGCGGCGATTGACGCCGGTGGCGTCGCCGGCTGACCCGCGCAGGCAAGCAGCAGACAGAGACTAGTGATGACAAGCGGGGTGCGCAGAGACATAGGCTTTCAGAAACAGCTGATTGTTTAGCCTGTAATAGTGACATACTCGCCACCTGAAACCCACAGATCGTGGTAGAGCCCCTGTTTCCTTTCCTGTCTCACGCGCGCTATCAATTGCCGCGCAAGTTGTTAAAATTGCGGCTAATGCGCGCCTGTGGCATCGCGGGTCGCGGGCAGACGTGGCAAAAATGCCCGCGCCGACGACCACAGTAGGCAATGTCGCGTCATTTTGCAGCAACGGCGCCTCGAGATCCTGAATGCGGAGACTCTGAAAGAACGACATGAACCTCATCGCCCTGGGTATCAACCACAATTCCGCTGCTGTCGAGGTCCGCGAGCGGGTGGCGTTTGCGCCCGAGCAGGTGGGCGAGGCCATGGTGCATGCCTGCACCAGCTTACAGCTGGACGAAGTGGTTGTTCTCTCCACCTGCAATCGCACCGAAATCTACGCGGTCGCGCCCGAGGGGTGCGTGCTGCTCGACAAGTCGGCGCAGGTGATTGCCTGGATGGCAGACTATCACCACCTTTCAGTCGATGAGCTGCGCGCAGCGGCCTACCATCACGAATCCGAGGAGGCCCTGCGGCACCTGGTGCAGGTGGCGTCGGGTCTGGATTCCATGGTGCTGGGGGAACCGCAGATTTTCGGGCAGCTGAAATCGGCTTTTGCGGTCGCCTCCGAAACGGGCACGGTGGGTACCGAGCTTGGCCGACTGTTTCCGCGCGTATTCTCCATCGCCAAGAAGGTGCGCACCGATACGGCCATCGGCGAGAACCCGGTATCGGTGGCCTACGCAGCCGTCGATCTGGCCAGCCACATCTTTGCGGACCTGTCGCGCTGTAACGCGCTTCTGGTCGGGGCCGGAGAAACCATCGAGCTGGTCACGCGGCATCTTATCGAAGCCGGCGTGAACAACGTGACCATCGCCAACCGGACCCTGGACCGGGCGCGGGACCTCGCGCAGCGCTTCGGCGCAGATGCCGTCCTGCTGGCGGACATCCCGGACCAGCTGCCGGATGCCGATATCGTGATCACGTCTACCGGCAGTCAGTTACCCATTCTAGGCAAGGGCGCGGTAGAGCAGGCAATACGCAAGCGCAAGCATCGCCCCGTCCTGATGGTGGACATCGCGGTGCCCCGGGATATCGAACCCCAGGTGGGCAAACTGCGCGATGTCTATCTCTACACCGTCGATGATCTGCGGCAGATTGTCGATGACAACGTGCGCAACCGTCAGCAGGAGGCGCGCAAGGCCGACGACATTATTATGCTGGGTGTACAGGCATACCTCGAAGAGCGGCGATCACTCGCGGCGGTGGACCTGGTCAAGGCCTACCGCCTGTCCGCTGAAGATGTGCGCAAGCAGGAACTGCAGCGGGCGCTTTCCAGCCTCGAGCGCGGAGACGATCCGGCGAAGGTGCTGGGGCAATTGTCGCGGAGCATCACCAACAAGCTGATCCACGCGCCGACCACCGGCCTTAAAAAGGCCAGCGCCGAGGGCCGTCACGATGTACTGGCCCATGCCCAGGGCCTCCTGGGCATAGAGCTGCAGCAGGCCATGGAAGCAGTCGCCCAGGAAGGGGTCGAGGCGGCCCGCGTCTCGGCCTCTGTTACCCCGATCAAGCGAGCGGCAGATACGAGCGGACGCGGCCGGCAGTGAAATCCTCATTGCTGGATAAGCTGGATGCGCTCAGCGATCGCCACCAGGAAGTTGCCGCGCTGCTGGGGGATGCGGAAACGATTGCCGACCAGGTGCGCTTCCGCGACCTGTCCCGGGAGTACAGCGAATTAGAGGACGTCGTCCGCTGCTATGACGAGTATCGCGGCGTTCTCAACGATGTCGGTGAGGCGCGGGCCATGCTGGACGACAGCGATCCCGACATGCGCGAGATGGCGGGTGACGAGCTCGAGGCCGCGGAAGCCCGTCTGGTGGATCTGGAGAGCCGCCTGCAGCGACTGCTGCTGCCCCGGGATCCCCGGGATTCGAGTAACGTGTTTCTCGAGATCCGGGCCGGCACCGGTGGCGACGAGGCCGCGATTTTTTCGGGCGACCTGTTCAAGATGTATTCGCGCTACGCCGAACACAAGGGGTGGCGGGTCGAGGTGCTGTCGGAGCGTCCGGGAGAGCACGGTGGCTACAAGGAGATCATCTGCCGCCTGGAGGGACGTGACGTGTACGCCTATCTCAAGTTCGAGTCGGGCGCGCACCGCGTGCAGCGCGTACCCGATACCGAATCCCAGGGCCGCATACACACCTCTGCCTGCACCGTGGCTGTGCTGCCGGAGGCCGAGGAACTCGCCGAGATCGAACTCAACAAGGGCGACCTGCGCATCGACACCTACCGGGCTTCCGGCGCCGGCGGGCAGCATGTCAACAAAACCGACTCCGCGGTGCGGATCACGCATATCCCGACGAATATCGTGGTCGAGTGCCAGGATGAGCGCTCGCAGCACAAGAACCGTGCGCGCGCCATGGCATTGCTGCACGCCCGACTGAACAACGCGGCCGAGGATGCACAGAGCGCCGAGCAGGCGGAACAGCGGCGCAACCTGGTGGGTACCGGCGATCGCTCGGATCGGATACGAACCTACAACTTCCCGCAGGGGCGGCTCACCGATCACCGTATCAATCTCACGCTGTACAAGCTCAACGAGGTGGTGGGCGGTGATCTGGACGCGGTGGTGGAGCCGCTGCGCCACGAGCACCAGGCCGACCAGCTGGCGGCGCTGTCAGCCGAGTAATGGCCAGCGTGCAGGCCCTGCTGCGCGAGGCGTCCGATATGCCCACGGAGTCTCCGCGTCGCGATGCCGAGGTGCTGCTGTGCCACTGCCTGCGGCGCCCCCGCAGCTGGCTGTACGCCTGGCCTGAGCACGAGGTCGACGCCGCCGTGGCGGCGCAGTACCGCAGGCTGCTGGGCGATCGGCGGACCGGGGCTCCGGTCGCCTATCTGCTTGAGCAGCGGGAGTTCTGGTCCCTGCCTTTGCGCGTCACACCGGCAACGCTGATTCCTCGCCCCGACACCGAGCAGCTGGTCGTCCGGGCGCTCGAGCTGCCGGTCCCCCCGGCGGCCCGCGTGCTGGACCTCGGCACGGGCAGCGGTGCGATCGCGCTGGCCCTGGCGACCGAACGTCCCGCATGGCAGGTGTTCGCGGTCGACGCTCAGGCAGATGCGCTGGCGGTGGCGCGACAGAATATTGCAGCACTCGCCCCCGGTCGGGTGCAGCTGCTGCAGTCGAACTGGTTTGCGGCGCTCCGAGGACACCGCTTTGATCTCGTGGTTGCCAACCCCCCCTACATCGCCGCCGGGGACACACACCTGGACGCAGGCGATCTGCGCTTTGAGCCACGCGGCGCGCTGGTCAGCGGTGAACAGGGCCTCGATGATCTAACGCACATCGTTTCCCGGGCACCGGCACACTTGCTAGCGGGCGGTTTTCTGCTGCTGGAGCATGGCCGGGAACAGGCGGCAGCTGTGCGCCGGCTGCTGTCCGCCGCTGGTTTTCAGGCTATCCACACCTGCCGGGATCTCGGGGGCAACGACCGGGTCAGCGAGGGCCAGTGGCGTGCTGTCTGACGCGGAGCTCGAGCGCTACAGCCGCCAGCTGCTGCTCCCGGATTTCGATCTGGCGGGCCAGGAAGCGCTGGCGCGCGCCCGGGTGCTGATTGTCGGCCTCGGCGGGCTCGGCAGCCCGGCGGCGCTGTACCTGGCCGGCGCGGGTGTCGGCGAGCTGCTGCTCGCCGATGGCGATACGGTAGAGCTGAGCAATCTGCAGCGCCAGATCGCACACCGCGAAGCGGACGTCGGTAGCGGCAAGGCGCAGTCCGCAGCCGCCGCCGCGATCCGCCTGAATGCTGCCGTGCGGGCACGGGCGCTGCAGGTGCACCTGGATGAGTCGGCCCTGTTTGATGCCTGCGAGGGTGTAGACCTGGCGGTCGACGCCACGGACAACTATCCGACCCGCTTTGCGCTGAATCGCGCCTGCATCGGCGCGGGAATCCCGTTGGTTTCAGCGGCGGCGGTGCGCACTGAGGGCCAGATCGCCACCTTCAATCCGGCTGCAGGCGGCGGCTGTTACCGCTGTCTGTTTCCGCAGGAGGGAGCAGAGTCCGCCCTGCGCTGCAGTGACAGTGGCGTGCTCGGGCCGGTGGTCGGTATTCTCGGCAGCCTGCTCGCCCTGGAGACGATCAAGCTGCTGACCGGCATGCCCGGGTCGCTGTCGGGGGCACTGCTGACAGTGGATCTGCGCGATTACCGGGTGCAGCGTCTGTTGCTGCAGGCGCGCCCCGGCTGCCCCGACTGCCCCTGAATGCCTCTGAATGCCTCTGAATGCCCCCGACTGTCCCCGACTGTCCCCGACAGCGAAGGTGAGCAGCGCACAGGCAAGAGTGCTACACTTCGCGCCGAAAAAAGTGACGAAAGGGAATCGCATTGAGCAAGCATCTCGGCGCAGGACGCCCGGCGGGCGGTCACGACAGCAAGTCTTCAAACGAGAACGCGACCTGGAGCATCGATGATTTCCCGGTGCCCGAGGCCGAAGGCAAGGTGCGCTTCCACGATCTGGGCCTGCGCGACGAGATCATGCACGGCGTCGCCGATCTGGGGTTTCAGTACTGCTCGCCGATTCAGGGCCAGATCCTGCCGTTTACCCTGCGCGGTCACGATGCCATCGGCAAGGCACAGACAGGTACCGGTAAAACGGCGGCATTTCTGATCACCATCTTCAATGACCTGCTGGAAAACCCGGTGGATGAGGAGCGCTTTATCGGCGAGCCACGCGCCCTGGTGATTGCGCCGACCCGCGAGCTGGTGGTGCAGATTGGCGCGGATGCCGAAGAGCTGGGACGGCACACCGGTCTGCGCACCGTCACTCTTATAGGCGGCATGGACTACCAGAAGCAGCTCAACCGTATCGGCAGCGATGTGGTCGACCTGGTTGTGGCAACGCCGGGACGACTGATCGACTTCATGACCCGCCGCGACCTGTTCCTCGACCGCGTCGAGGTGCTCGTGCTTGACGAGGCGGACCGCATGCTGGACATGGGTTTTATCCCCCAGGTCAAGCGTATCGTGCGCGCCACGCCGGCCAAGGAATTCCGCCAGACGCTCCTGTTTTCAGCAACCTTTACCCAGGACATTCTCAATCTCTCGGCACAATGGACCCGCGACCCGATCAAGATCGAGATCGAGCCCGACAGCGTGGCAACCGATACGGTGGACCAGAAGATCTACCTGGCCAGCAGCGAGGAGCGATTCCGTATCCTGACCAACCTGCTGCGCAGCGACGCCGCCACCAGCATCATCGTATTCGCCAATCGCCGCGATCAGGTGCGGCGGCTGCACGAGCGTCTGCAGCGCGCCGGCATCAGCTGCGGGATACTCTCGGGAGAAATACCCCAGGCAAAGCGCAGCAAGACGCTGGAGGAATTCAAGAAGGGTGATATTGCAGTTCTGGTCGCGACCGATGTTGCCGGGCGCGGTATTCATGTCGACGGCGTCAGCCACGTGGTCAATTACAACCTGCCGGAAGATCCGGAGGACTATGTGCACCGCATCGGGCGCACGGGACGGGCGGGTGCCAGCGGTATTTCCATCAGCTTTGCCAGCGAGGATGACGCCTTCCTGCTGCCGGATCTCGAAACGCTGCTGGGAGAGAAGCTCACCTGCACCCACCCGCCGGCGGAACTGCTGGCCTGAGCGGCCGGCGCACCGGCCGGTTCAGCGACCGGGGTTGACCGCTGCCAGCTCCTCCACCCAGAGCAGCGTTGCCCCGACCACGGCAGCGGGGACCACGAAAAAGTTGATAAGCGGAATGCTGGCACAGACCGCCACCAGGCCGCCAAAGCCCATGCTGGACAGGCGACGGCTGCGCACGGCTTCCTTGACATCGGTAAAGCTGCGCTGGTGATTGTCCATCGGGTAGTCCACGAACTGCAGGCTCATCATCCAGGCCCCCAGCAGCAACCACAGCAGCGGAGAGAGCGCGTTGATCGCCGGTATCAGGCTGACGAGCAGCACGAACAGGGCCATGGGAACGTAGTACAACAGTTTGGCGATTTCCCGGAAGATCCCCCGGGGCACGCCGATCAGTGCACCCATCAGACCCTCAAGGCCCTGGACGGGCTCGCCGGTAACCAGTTCCTCGGCTTTTTCTGCCAGCAGCGCGTTGAACGGGGAAGCGATGATCAGGGCAACCGCCGTGAACAGGTAACCGGTGATCAGGCTGGCGGCAACGACCACCAGCGGCCAGATGATCCACTCGAGGAAGCGCAGCCAGTCCGGCAGCGCCGCCATGGTCTGGTCCAGCGTGTTATCCAGCCAGGCGAAGCCCCAGCCGATAAGACTGCCGAAGATGGCGATATTCACCAGCAGCGGGATAAGCACGAAGGCGCGCAGCCCGGGGTGGGTCAGCAGGCGCGCGCCGCGCATGACATAACCGGCGCCGTGCAGGGCATTGCCGCGCATGTTCTGAGCTCCTGTGCGCCAAGATTGCTGGCAGTTTACCGAAAAGCGTTATCAGTTTGCGTATAATCAGGACGGTGCCTCACAAGTTCTACCGCAAATTCACGGCGTGCGGCATCAGGAGGCGGTTATGGCTGATGACGAAGAGCTTTTCTGGGAGGAAATGGCGGACGTGGCGCCGATACGCCGCGAACGCCGTGTGCGTCGACAGCCCGGGTCATCTGCAGACGCTGCCACGCTCGCCGCGCGGCGCGAAGCCGCACAGGCGGCGCGCGGGCGCGATCCCAACTTTCTCGCCGAAGAGGGCTTCGACCCCCTGGACCCCTGGTACGTGCTCGACTTCAAGCGACCGGGTATCCAGAACGGCGTCTTCCGCAAGCTCAAGCAGGGCCGCTACGAGGCCGAGGCGCGGCTGGACATGCATCGCATGACGGTGCGAGAGGCGCGGGCGGAGCTGTTTGCCTTCATGCGCGACTGCCACTCACTCGGCCTGCGCAGCGTGATGCTGGTGCATGGCAAGGGCGAGCGCAAACCGGAAAAAGAGCGCGTCTCGATCCTCAAGGGCGGTGTCGACCACTGGCTGCGCGAGATGGACACGGTACAGGCATTTCACAGTGCGCAGCCGCAGCATGGTGGCACGGGCGCGGTTTACGTGCTGCTGCGCAAGAGCGCGGAGAAAAAGCGCGAGAATCGCGAGCGGTTCATGCGGGGGCGCGTGGCGTATGAGCGGGAGAAACGCTAGGGTCAGTCTGTTCGTGCCTCTTGCCTGGGCTTCGTAGCCCGGCCGAGCGCCGGGAAGCGGGTTTTCGAGACACGCCATGAAGCCATCCATGGCGGCTCGGCGGCGGCCGTCCTGGCCGCCGACGGTCTCGAAAACCCGCTTCCCGGCACTCAACCTGACTTCTGGTGCTGGAACGGCTTCCGGGACTGCGTAGCGAGCTGCGTTCAACGATTGAGCCTGGCGGGAACGTCTGACCTGACTGCGCACGATGGGTTAGCCGGTGCGGCGAATCTGGCTTTACCGCTTGACGGGCGGTGCCAGTGCGCCTGTCCGCAGACTATAGTGATCCGCCCCAGTTGCGTGTGGGGCCAGTACTTCTCACCGCCTACGGCAACGACGACCCGATGCATTCCAAGCTGGCTTCTAAAGTTGAGTCTCACTGGACAAAGAAATTCCAGGCCTCGCGCATGCGACTAGTAGCAGCGATCCGCCAGATAATCGGCGAGTCTTCTTGCCCCGCTATTCGTCGCCAACTATTCGCCGGAAAGGTCAGTCGTCAGCATCGACGGGAGGTTGCCTGCCTGAGTGGGGCTTCTCGAGACCGTCGGCGGCCAGGACGGCCGCCGCCGAGCCGCC
>JBHEPQ010000171.1:0-7054 GCA_046260215.1 Chromatocurvus sp. | reverse complement strand
GCCGACGGCACGCTGGTTGATCTTCGCTCCGTCTCCCGGGTCGGCGTCAGCGACCTGGGTGCCAATGCCGAGCGCATCCGGGCATTCAGCGAGGCCTTTCGTCAGGGATGACGTTAGCGCCTGATTCTGTTCTGACTGCAGCCTGCCGGCTTGTCGCCGCCGGCCTGCTGATGGTCATGGCCACTGCCTGCGACGCCGACACGGGTAGCACCAGCAATCGCCCCGGTTACACGGATTTCGCGACCGACGACGAGACCAACAGCATGCAGGTGTTCAGCGCCGCCAGCCCGGCGGTTGTCAACGTCACCAGCACGACGCTGCGGCGCAGCCTGTTCAGCCTCAATGTGCAGGAAATCCCCCGCGGGTCGGGCACCGGCTTTGTCTGGAACAGCAGTGGCCTCATCGTTACCAATTTTCACGTCATCGCCGGCGCCCAGCGGCTGACCGTCAGTCTGCAGGACCGCAGCGAGTACAGCGCCGAGGTGATCGGGGTCGCACCGGAAAAGGATCTGGCGGTACTGCGCCTGCTTGATCCGCCCCAGGACCTGATCACCCTGCCCCTGGGCGACTCATCAGAACTGGCGGTAGGGCGCAAGGTACTGGCGATCGGCAATCCCTTCGGGCTGGATACAACGCTCACCACCGGCGTGGTCAGTGCCCTGGGCCGGGAGATACGCGCACCCAGCAACCGCCGCATCCGCGGTGTCATCCAGACCGACGCCGCCATCAATCCCGGCAATTCCGGTGGCCCACTGCTCAATTCCCTGGGCCAGCTGATCGGTGTCAATACCGCCATCTTCAGTCCAAGCGGTGCCAGCGCAGGCATCGGCTTCGCCATTCCCGTCAACACCGTCAGGGACGTTGTCCCCCAGTTGATCAGCTATGGCCGCATGCTGCGGCCTATCATGGGCCTGGAGCTCGCCAGCGATGGCTGGCTGCGTCGCTACGCGATTGACGGCCTGCCGATCGTGCGCGTGTTCCCGGATCTGCCGGCAGATCGCGCGGGGCTGCGCGGTGCCTTTCGCAATGCCCGGGGCGATATCGTGCTGGGCGATGTGATCACGGCGATTGACGGTCAGCCAGTGCGCAGCAACGACGACTACCTGTCGATACTCGAAAAGCGGAAAGCGGGCCAGGCCATCACGCTGACCGTGCGTCGCGGGGAGGATGAACGAGAGGTCGAGGTCACCTTATCCGAATCGCAGTAGTCCACTGGCGGATACACGAAGTGGCGACAGGCCAGGCTCGATAACGCACACAATCGGAGTAGTTGATGGGATCAGCGTGGAAATGGGTGCTATTGGCGATCTTCATTATGGTAATGGGCGTCGTGCAGTTCATTCCCGGCTGACGGCCGGTACGGGTGACGCACCAACATGAGGGAGACTGCCCACCTCATGCCGGCGGCATAGCGCAAGCACTTTTTCATTGCTCGCAAAAAGGCCAGCCGGGTGTATCGCCGGTGCTACACTGTCCGCATGCCAGAGCTGCCCTATACCGAGCTGATTGCGGTCATCGTTGTGGTGATCTACACCATCGCCATCGCCTCCGCGATCGAGGCGGTCATGACCGTGCGCACCGCGCAGGGCGCCATCGCCTGGATCGTTTTGCTGCTTACGCTGCCGTATCTGGCGCTGCCGCTATACCTGATCTTCGGGCGCAACCGCTTCGCGGGTTATCTCGAGCAGCGCAGCGAGATCGAGGCGCAGACAGAGGCCCTCTCCGAGGAAACCCTCGAAGCCATCGGCCGCCATACGCAGTACGGCGATCCCGCTTTTCCGATCTACGGCAGCCTGGCCAGGCTGGTGCGCCTGCCCGCGACCGGTGGCAATGATGTCGAGCTGCTGATCAATGGCCAGGCCACGTTCGCCAGCATGCTGGCAGGGCTCGAGAGCGCGCAGAACTATATCCTGTTCCAGTTCTACATCATCCGTGATGACAACCTGGGCGCCCGCATCGGCGAGATACTGTCGCGCAAGGCGAGCGCCGGGGTGCGCGTATTCCTGCTGTATGACGAGATCGGGTCGCGGCGATTCACACGCACTGGCCTGTACCGCCGCATGCAGCGCGCCGGCGTTCGCAGCGCCGCCTTCAATACAACCCAGGGGCGGCGCAACCGGCTGCAGCTGAATTTCCGCAACCACCGCAAGGTGGTTGTCGTTGATGGTCGTATGGCGTGGGTGGGCGGGCACAACATCGGGGATGAGTACCTGGGCCTGGGCAGGCGCGGGCCCTGGCGGGATACCCACCTTTGCCTGCGTGGGCCGGCAGTGATGAGTGCCGAACTGGCGTTCGCCACCGACTGGCGCTGGGCGACACGCCTGCCGGTCGACGTCACCTGGGAGTTCCACGACGGACGCGTTGGCGACTGCAATGTCCTGATGTTTCCCTCAGACCCCGCCAGCGAATTTGAGGAAGCCGGCCTGATGTACCACGAGGTCATAAGTTCGGCCCGTCAGCGCATCTGGATCGCCAGCCCATACTTTGTACCCGACCGCGGCATCGTGTCCGCGCTGCAGCTGGCCGCCCTCAGGGGCGTGGACGTGCGCGTCATGATTCCCGATCGGCCCGACGGCCCGGTGGTCGGTATGGCCAACTGGGCCTTTACCCGTGAGCTGCTGCCTGCGGGCGTCAATGTCTACCGCTATCGCGAGGGATTCCTGCATCAGAAGGTCTTTCTCATGGACGACCGGCTGGCCGGGGTCGGCACCGCGAACTTCGACAATCGCTCGTTCCGGCTGAATTTCGAAATTACCGCCCTGGTCGAGAACGCCGGCTTCTGCGCCCAGGTGGAGGCCATGCTGAAAGCGGACTTTGAGCAGTCCCATCGCGTGGTCGCACAGAACCTGCGGGACAAGCCTTTCTGGTTCCCCTTCGCCATGGGGGCGGCTCGCCTGATGTCGCCTGTGCTCTGATGGCCCGGGCGACAGGTCCGATCACACTAGCGCGCCGCCGCTGGTGGCCAGGCGCGGCGGTCAATGTCGAGATCGGAAAACGCCTCGGGGTCGAGCACCGGCTCGCGCCCCGCCGCCACCTGGCGGTCGTAGTCCCGCAGCAGGCGGATACCCAGCCGGTACATGCAGACCAGACCAAACAGATTCACCAGGCCCAGCAGGCCCATGGTCAGGTCGGCAAAGCCGAATACCGTACCCAGGTTCTGCGCTGAACCCCAGAACACCAGCCCCAGGACGCCAATACGATAGGGATTGATCAGCCAGGGGTTGTTGTCACTGAAGAAGCTCAGGCTGTTTTCACCCAGATAGTAGTTGTACATGATCGAGCTGAAAGCAAACAGCGACAGCGCCACGCTGACAAAGCTGCCGCCCCAGGGGCCGAAGTGGCTGGCCAGCGCGCCCTGGGTCAGCGCGACACCGGACACCGAGGTGTCCCCCGGCTGATAGAGATCCGAGAGCAGGATGATCAGGGCCGTGCAGGTGCACATGATCAGCGTATCGATGAATACGCTGAAGGACTGCACCATGCCCTGGTTGGCGGGATGCGGCACATGCGCGACGGCGGCGACATTCGGCGCGCTGCCAAGGCCTGCCTCGTTGCTGAACAGACCGCGCTTCACGCCCTGCATCAGCGCCACGCCAAGGCCACCGCCGATCGCCGGCTCCAGCCCGAAGGCGCTGTTCACGATCAGGACCAGCGCAGCCGGCACGTCTGACAGGTTAAGCCCGACGACCGCCACGGCGGCGATAAAGTAGCTGCCGGCCATGACCGGGACAATCACCTCGGATACCACGGCAATGCGTCTGATACCGCCAAAGATCGTGAAGCCGAGCAGCGCCACCATGACCAGTCCGGTCATCCAGGTCGACACGCCGAAGGAGGCCTGCAGGGATGTCGCCACCACGTAGGACTGCAAAGCATTGAAGCCCAGCCCGAACGTCACCAGCAGCAGGATGGAGTAGACCACCGCAAGACCGCGCTGGCCGATGCCGTGGGTCAGATAATAGGCAGGGCCGCCACGGTAGCTGCCGTCCGGCTCGTAGCGCTTGAACAGCTGCGCCAGGGAGCACTCGAAAAAGCTGGTCGCCATACCCATCAGCCCGATCAGCCACATCCAGAAAATCGCCCCGGGACCACCCAGCGTTATGGCCACCGCCACACCGGCAATGTTGCCGCCGCCTACCCGGCCGGCAACGCTCACCACCAGTGCCTGAAACGAGCTGACGTGGCCCTTTTCGTGGTGCATCGCCCCACCAAGCACCGCGAACATGCGACCGAAATAACGGAACTGCACAAAGCGCGAGCCCAGCGTGAACAGCAGCCCGACCGCAACCAGCACGATCATCAGGACCTGGCCCCAGAGAAAATCATTGACTGCTGACAACATGTAGCCATCGCCTCCTGCGCTAGTGGCCCACTACCCGCTGACGCCCATGACGAAAATCACCACCAGCGCCGGGGGCACGACAAAGCGGATGAGAAAGCGCCACAGCCCGAATGCGGCGGCGGACATGCCCGACAGCTCATCCCGGGAGTCCCGCGTGAGCATGAACCAGCCGACGAAAATCGCAATCATCAGGCCGCCCAGCGGCAGCATGATCTGGTTGGCGAGGAAATCCATGCTGTCGTTGAAATTGCGCCCGGCGAAACGGATGTCATCGAGCAGATTGTAGGACAGTATGCTGATGACGCTGAGCGCCGCGATACTGCCCACCACAACCAGCGCACTGCGATGGCGGGGAATACCGTATTTCTCTTCGATCCAGGCATTCACGGACTCGATCAGGCCCACCATCGACGTGATACCCGCCACCGCCAGCATGAGGAAAAACAGTATGCTGAAGGCGTAGCCGCCGGGCATCTGGGCAAAGGCCACCGGCAGCGTCTGGAAAATGAGCCCAACGCCGGCAGCCGGATCAAGCCCGTGCTTGAACACGGCGGGGAATATCACCAGCCCGGCAAGCAGCGCGACCAGGGTATCCGCGATGACAATAAAGATCACCGACTGGGGAATGGAGATGTTTTTCGGCAGGTAGGAGCCGTAGGTCATCATGCCGCCCATGGCCACACCGATGGAAAAGAACGCCTGGCCGACTGCGGCGAGCACGGTGGCAAAACCGACCTTGCTGAAATCCGGCGTGAACAGCCAGTCGACTGCGCGTTCGAAGCCGCCGGCAAAATAGTTGAAGATCGCGAGAGACACCAGCAGCAGGAACATCAGCGGCATCAGAACAGACACCGCCCGCTCGATACCGTCCCTGACCCCCGCGTAGATGATAAGGCCGGTGATCCCGAGGCCGGTCAGGGTCCAGAACAGCATGCCGTAGTTGCTCGCCAGCACGGCGCTGAACTCGAGCTGGGCAAGGCCGGCATCTACCCCGACGAAGCCCGTGGTCACCGCCTTGTACAGATACCAGAGCACCCAGCCGACAATGACCGAGTAGACAATCTCGATCGTGAATGCCGTCAACAGCCCCATGCCGCCAACCCACTGCCACTGCCGCGACCGGCCGCTGGCCTGTGCCACACGCTGCATGGCGATGGGTGGCGCAGCATCGCCACGACGGCCGACCATCAGCTCGGCGATGAGAATGGGCACCCCGATAATGAACGCGCAGGCCAGGTAGATGAGTACGAATGCCGCGCCGCCGTTTTCGCCCGTGATATAGGGGAATCGCCAGATATTGCCCAGACCGACGGCAAAGCCCACCGAGGCCATGAGAAACGCGAAACGGGAAGACCAGTGCGCGTGGGCGCCGCCAGCTGCCGCCATATTATTCACTCCGCAGGGGTGATCTTTCAGCCGCCGAGTCTACACAAAAGGCCCCGGCGCTGGTAACTGTCCAGCCAGGCTGTCTTGTAGGCGCAGTTCCCCGCGTATTGCATTGACCGGCTTATCAGTCGATGAGGTCGAATCAGTCGATGAGGTCAAAATCCTCTTTGCCCACGCCGCAGTCGGGGCACAGCCAGTCATCCGGGAGATCCTCCCAGCGGGTTCCGGGGGCTATGCCCTCTTCGGGTAAACCGTCGGCCTCATCGTAGATAAAACCACAGACAATACATTCATACTTGCGAAAAGCGGGTTCAGACATAGTGCTTGGGTTCCTGGTTAGGGGAAGGTCGGGTAAAGGTCTCCCTGGAGTTGCAGGCGGAATCCGTCATTTTCGGGCACCGCCATCAGCGACAGCGCCCGTTCCAGGGGCTGCGCCAGGGGCTGGTCGCTGTGAAGCGACAACGTCAGGTCGAAGGCGCCGTCGGGGGCCAGGCTTACATTGCCCTGCGCCACAAGCGGGCCCTGCAGGGTAATGATCTCTCCGCGCACGGCCCCCGCCGGGCCCGGGCTGAATTCTAACGCGTAGCCGCCCAGAGCAAAACGCCTGTCGCCATCCCGCCAGCTGGCTTCCTGCCAGCTTACCTGCCCGCGCAGGCTGACCACCCGGCCATCGTCTATCGTTACGCTGGACAGCAGACCACTCAGGCGACCCGAGACCGTGACCGGCAGCAGGCGACGCAGGACGCCGGCATCGACACCGAATTCCAGATCGCTCAACTCGAGCGACTGCCCGCCCCGCCAGCGCGCACGGCCCTGGCTCTGCTGGCTGCCCCACTCGCTCCGCCAGCGCACCGTCGGCGCCAGGGTCAACAACGATGCCGGATCTATCGTCCATTGCACATTCCCCAGCTGTAGCGGGCCGGCGGGCGTGGCTACCCGCATGCTGGCAACGCGTCCCTGCCAGGCGCTGCCGCTGTAACCGATGCCGTGCAGCTGCGAGGCGGGCAGCATCCAGGCAAGCAGGCGAGCGGGCGCGAGCGCCACCGTGAACACGAGGCCGGCGAGCAGGACGCCACACGCCAACAGCAGCCAGGACCGGCGCATCATCCACCCCCGGCAACGCGCACGGTGGCGTTGACCCGGCCCGGCGTGCCGGACTGGCTGAGCGACAGCTCGGTGACAAGCGCCCCTTCCTGCGCCTCCAGCTGATACAGCCAGCGCAGGAGCGCATCGAAGGCCGCGGCCTCGAGACGAACCTGCACCTCGCCACGGCTGTTGGGTTGCAGCCGCGTAATCGCCAGCCCCTGCTGCATGCCCGTCTGGTTC
>JBHEPQ010000141.1:0-7332 GCA_046260215.1 Chromatocurvus sp. | reverse complement strand
GGTATTGTAGACCTTGAGGCCATCAACCTGCTTCATAACCGACTTGTAGTCGCTCAGCAGATCGCGCGTCTCATCGGCAAGCCGGTCAATTCGGGCCTGGGACTTTTGCGCCGCCTCGGTTTTTTCCTCGCTCACGGTGAGGATGGAATCCAGTGTGCTTGACTGCACAGTGTTGGCCGCGCCCAGAAAGGCGAAACAGGACACTAACGTTGTCAACAGCACATTCTTCAGTCGATAGGTAGTCATGGGAATAGTGCTTCCTATATCCATAAATGTTTTAGGGCTGATGGGGAGAGACCCGGTGACGTTCTCTTTACATCGATCACACAAAGTCGAGCGAACGAAACTAAATGAAACCAGATAACACCGATCATTTCAAACCCGAAAAGAAATGGGCCGTGATGCCCTTATATTGTGTGCAATATCGTAACAAACGTAGCAGAAAGCCCTGCCAAAGGTAACAATAAAGCGCCGGCGTAGGGGCGGGCATGGCATCGCGGGGCTCGTAAAATCACCTGATTATTGCCTGTCCGAGTGATTTTCCAGCTGCCTCTCCAGTACGATAAAGCTGAACGGGAACTCATTGCCGTTATCCGCGGCGTGATCTTGCCGCGAGATTTCATACCAGCTGTCCCGGTCCAGCGCAGGAAGACAGGCGTCGCCTGAGATATCCGCGTGCACCCGCGTCAGGTATATCCGCTGTATCTGCGGCAGCGCCGCCGCGTAAAGCTGTGCGCCACCGAGTAACATGAGCTCTTCCGCACCCGAGGCGCGCGCCGAGGCCGAGGCCACGGTGTATGCCTGGACCAGGTCGTGCACGACATGGATACCGGCAGCCGCGAACTGCCGATTACGCGAGACAACAATGTTGTCGCGCCCCGGCAGCGGACGGCCGATGGACTCGAAGGTGCGCCGGCCCATGATGACCGGCTTTCCCATCGTGACTCGTCGGAAATAGCGAAGGTCATCCGGGAGACGCCAGGGCAGCGCATTGTTCCGACCGATGACGCCATTGCGCGCCGCGGCGACGATCATGCTCATGACAACCGGTTCGGCGCTCACACGGCGACCGGCGCGGGAATGTGGGGGTGTGGACAGTAGTCAGGAATCTCGAAATCCTCAAAGCGGTAGTCGTAGATGCTCCCGGGGCGACGGCGTATGGACAGCGTCGGCAGGGGCCGGGGCTCGCGCTCAAGCTGCGTAGCGACCTGATCGAGATGATTCAGGTAAATGTGGGAGTCCCCCGTGGTGACGACAATCTCGCCCGGTGCGAGATCACTCTGTTGCGCCAGCATATGCGTCAGTAAGGCCAGGCTTGCGGTGTTATAGGGCAGTCCTAGAAAAGAATCGCTGGAGCGGATATAAAGTTGCGCGGAGAGACGCCCTCCGGCCACGTAGAACTGGTACAGAAGGTGACAGGGCGGCAGCGCCATGCGACCGGCGCGGGCGTTATCCTGCGGGCTCTGGCTTTCATCCGGCAGATATTCGACATTCCAGCCATGGAAAAGAATGCGGCGACTGTCGGGGCGGTCGCGAAGGCAGTCGAGCACGTAGTCGATCTGGTTGATACTGCCGCCGTCGCGGGTTGGCCAGGCGGTCCACTGGGCACCATAGAGTGGCCCGAGCTCACCGTCTTCGGTTGCCCATGCATCCCAGATTTTCACGCCCTGCTCTTTCAGCCAGGCGGTGTTGGTATCGCCGCGCAGGAACCACAGCAGCTCGTTGACAATACTGCGGAAGTGCAGCTTCTTGGTGGTCAGCAGCGGAAAGCCATCCGCCAGATCGTGGCGGAACTGCCGCCCAAACACGGACAGCGTGCCCGTGCCGGTGCGATCACCCTTGCGCACGCCGTGGTCGAGAATGTCCTGGAGTAAATCAAGGTACTGACGCATGTTATCGCTTCCGGTTTCCCGGCGCTGCTGCAGTCCCACCCCGGTACGCCCGAAGCAGCAGATACAGCCCGAGAAGAATCATGGGAATGCACAGCAGCTGGCCGCGGGTGAGCCAGCCGAAGGCCTGAAAACCGAGATGCGCGTCCGGCTCGCGGAAGAATTCCGCCGTAAAGCGCAGGACGCCATATCCCAGGGAAAACAGCCCGGATGCGGCGAAGGTCGGTCGCGGCCGACGCGTGAACCAGAGCATGATGACCAGCAACAGCACCCCCTCCAGGGCGAACTGATAAAGCTGCGAGGGGTGCCGGGGAATCTGCAGCGGGTCATTGGGAAAAACCATGGCCCAGGGCACGTCTGTCGCCCGCCCCCACAACTCCTGGCCGATAAAGTTGCCGAGGCGCCCCAGCGCCAGACCCAGCGGCGCCAGAGGCGCGACAAAATCCAGAAGATCGGGAAAGGAAACATGGTAGCGCCGAGCAAACAGGAAACTCGCCACGATCACACCCAGCAGCCCTCCGTGGAATGACATCCCGCCCTGCCAGACCCGCAGAATCCAGGTCGGATCCTCCGCCAGCCGGTCACCCCCATAGAAAAGCGCGTAACCGATCCGGCCACCGAGGACGATACCGAGCGCCGCCCAGAAAATGAGGTCGTCGACTTGTTGCCGAGTCAGGAGCGCCCCCGGCCGGCGACTACGACGCACTGCCAGCCACCACGCAAACGCCAGTCCGCCAAGGTAGGTCAGTCCGTACCAGTGTATCTGCAGGGGTCCGAGGGCAATCGCCACCGGATCAATGTCGGGATACGCCAGCACGCGATCAGGCGTCCATGCTTGGCGGTATGAACTGCTGCAGCCCCCGCTCCATCAATAATTCCTCTAGCCGCCGCTGAACATCCCGGCTGGTGTCGAAGCCACGCACCTGCTCCAGTATATCCAGGGCCTCGGCATGGCTGATACTGCGCACCGCCTTCTTGACTCGTGGCAGGCTGGTGGCATTCATGGACAGGACATCAAAGCCCATGGCCAACAACAGCACGGACGCCAGGGGATCCCCCGCCAGCTCCCCACAGATATTCACCGGCTTACCCTCGCTGTGTCCACCGGCGACCACGGCGACCAGGGCCTCGATCACGGCGGGGTGAAACGCGTGGTAGAGGTCCGAGACTCTCGCATTATTGCGATCGACGGCGAGCAGGTACTGTGTGAGGTCGTTGCTGCCAACCGACAGAAAATCCGCGCGGCGCGCAAAAGCCGCCGACTGGTACACGGCAGCGGGCACCTCGACCATCACCCCGACCGGCGGCAGCGATGTCTCCAGTCCTTCCTGTTGCAACTCGCGGTGGCTGCGGTGGATCAGGGCGATTGCCTCATCGAGTTCGGTGACGTTGCTAACCATGGGCAACATGATGCGCAGGTTGCCGAGGCCGGCGTTTGCCTTGAGCATGGCGCGCACCTGGGCCAGCAGGATCTCGGGGTGGTCGAGAGTGACGCGAATTCCGCGCCAACCCAGGAACGGATTGTCCTCCTCGATTGGGAAATAGCTGAGCGCCTTGTCGCCGCCGACGTCCAGCGTGCGCATGGTCACCGGCCGCGGTGCAAACGCCTCAAGCTGCTCGCGATAGATCTGGCGCTGTTCTTCCTCGCTGGGGAAACGCTCGCGCAGGAGAAAGGGAACCTCCGTGCGGTAAAGACCGACACCCTCTGCACCGCGCTCCAGTGATCTTGCCACGTCGACCATCAGACCGGTATTCACCCAGAGCCGCAGGCGATGACCATCGAGCGTCTCGCAGGGCTCGTCGCGCAATGTTTCGAGATCCCGATTGAGGGCGGAGTCCTCGTCGGCGAAAGCACGGTACCGGTCGAGTGTCTCAAGTGGCGGATTCAGGTGCACCGCCCCGTTATAGCCGTCGACGACCAGCGTCATGTCGCGCAGCCGGGTGTAGGGCAGGTCCAGCGCACCCATCACCGTCGGCACGCCCATGGCCCGCGCGAGAATGGCAACGTGGGAGTTACCCGATCCGCGCACGGAAATCATGCCGGCAAGTCGGTTTCGCGGTATCTCGCCCAGCATCGAGGCCGTAAGCTCTTCGCTGACGAGAATCGTCTGCTCGGGGAAATCCGTCTCGTCACGTCCTTCCGCGCGCAGACAGGCCAGCACCCGGGTACCCAGATCCTTGACGTCTACCGCGCGCTCCCGCAGGTAGCTGTGCTCCATACGCTCAAAGTGACGAATATGCTCTATCATGACCTGGCTGAGGGCACCCTGGGCCCACTCACCCGCCTTGATACGTGCAGCCACCTCGCCGCCGATAGATGAGTCACCCAGTATACTCACATAGACATCAAACAGCGCGTGGTCTTCGGCGCTCAGCTCATCGCGGAGGTTGTCCGCAACCGATTGCACATCAATCCGAACCTGCTCAAGCGCGCGTTTGAAACTGCGCAGTTCGGCGCGCCGGTCCTTTGCCTGTCGACGCGGCACCGTGTATAGATCCGCCGTGGGCGACTTGACCACGGCGACGCCGATACCGATACCCGGCGCGCCAGGGAGGCCGCCTATCCGGGTCGACATCTGCAGTGCACCGGCGGTGTGCGCATCCGGCACCTCGCCAGTAACCCGCGCGTGGGCGATGACGCCGGCCAGCTGCGCCGACATGGTGACGAGGAATGCTTCCTCACTCTCGTCAAAGCGCCGTCGCTCGGCCTGCTGCACGACGAGGACGCCCAACACCTGCCGTTGGTGAATGATGGGCACGCCGAGAAAAGCGTGGAAAGGCTCCTCGCCGATATCCGGGAGGAACTGGAAGTTGGGGTGGCTCTCGGCATCCTCGAGGTTGACCGGTTCTTCCCGCTCCGCCACCAGGCCGACCAGGCCCTCGCCGGACGCAAGACTGGCATAGCCGACCTGGGTTGAGTTCAGACCCTGGGTAGCTCTGAAGATAAACCGGTCACCCCCACGATCGCGCATGTACACGCTGCAGACCTGCGTTCCCATCGCATTCTTGACACGGGAAACGATGATATCGAGGGCCTGATCGAGACTTTCCGCCGCGTTGACCTCCTGAACGATAGTGCGCAGGACTTCAAGCACGGCGTCAGCCCTCCTCGCTCTCGGCAACCAGGCCGCCGAGTGGCCGGGCAAGCTCCCCAAGCGCGCGCCGGTACACCTCGCGCTTGAAATACACCACCCGATTCAGCGGATACCAGTAGCTCACCCACTGCCAGTGATCGAATTCGGGCTTATGATTTGTGGCAAGGCGGATGGCGGAGTCGTCGGCGAGCAGCCTGAGCAGATACCATTTCTGCTTCTGCCCGATGCAAACCTGTTCCTGGCCCTTGCGGATATAACGCTTTGGAAGACGGTAGCGTAGCCAGCCGCGGGTGCAGCTGATTACCTCCACCGTCGACGGCGTGAGACCTACCTCCTCCTCAAGCTCCCGGTAAAGCGCATGTTCCGGGGCTTCACCCACGTTGATGCCACCCTGGGGGAACTGCCATGCATCGCGTCCGCCGATACGACGTGCCCAGAGCAGCTGGCCACTGTCGTTGGCGATCACGATGCCGACGTTTGGCCGGAAACCTTGCGCGTCAATCATTGCCGATGTATCCATATTCAAGCTGATCATTGTTCCACACTTTGCACGGGCTGAGAAATTGTCTCGTGCGACGGCGCGGTATATGCTCCGCCGCCCCATTTCCGGAGAGCCTCATGCCACTGACAATTTTTGACCTTGACGATACCTTGCTTGCGGGCGACAGCGACCATCTGTGGGGCACCTGGCTCTGCGAGCAGGGCCTGGTGGATACGGCGAGACATGCCAGTATCAACGAGAGTTTCCATGATGACTATCGGGCAGGAGCCCTGGATATCGCGGCCTACCTGCGCTTCGCCCTGCAGCCGATCGCCGGTCGCACGACTGATGAAATCGCGACCTGGCAGGCGGCCTTCCTGCGCGAGAAGATTGTCCCCATCATGCTGCCGGCGGCGGCAGCGCTGATTGAAAAGCACCGCCAGCGAGGCGATACACTGCTCGTCATCACGGCCACCAACGAGGTGGTCGCCGGGCCGATTGTCGAGCAGCTCGGCGTAGAAAACATGATTGCCTGTGGTGTGGAACTGGCGGAAGACCGCTACACCGGCGCACCCCTTGGCACGCCGAGCTATCGCGAAGGCAAGGTGACGCGTCTACGTGAGTGGCTGAGCGGACGCGCGGAATCTCTCAGCGGTGCGACGTTCTATAGCGACTCCCACAACGACCTGCCTCTACTGCAGCTGGTGGACAACCCTGTCGCGGTGGATCCGGATCCAACCCTCGCCGATTACGCGCGGCAAGCGGATTGGCGCACCATCAGCCTGCGAGGCCAGTGACCGGCAGGCGTTTTTCCGGCCCGCAGGTGTGGTGCTGATCACGGGTGTGGTGCTGCTTAGGCCGGTCGCTGCCGGGGGGCGGGGCTTTCGAGACACGCCGGTTCGCCATCCATGGCGGCTCAGCGCACGGGAGGCCGCCCCCGGCATCCATGCCGCCGATGGTCTCGAAAGCCCCGCCCCCCGGCAGCGACCTGCATCGGTAGGTGTGGCAAATCACTCGGCGTCGCTAAGGTGTTCCTGGTAGGCATCACCGTCCATGAGCTCATCGAGCTCTGCGGTGTCTGACGGCCTGAGGCGGAAGAACCAGCCCTCGGCGTAGGGGCTGCTATTGATCGTTTCGGGGGCGTCGGAGAGTGCTTCGTTCACCGCCAGCACCGTGCCGCTGACGGGCGCATAGATATCCGACGCCGCCTTCAGTGACTCGACCACGGCCACCTCGTCGCCCGCCACAAGATCACTGCCGGCTTCCGGCAGCTCCACGAAAACGACGTCCCCGAGAGCCTCCTGCGCGTGCTCACTGATGCCGATGACGATACTGCCGTCGTCCTCGAGGCGCACCCACTCGTGGCTTCTGGCGAATTTGAGACCTTCCGGTGCCTGGCTCATACGGGTTCCTCCCAAAAAACTGCATGGATTGTAGGCGTTGCCGACCTATTCGGCCAGACCCATGGCGTGGCGCATGAGCCGTTTTTTCAAAACCGGCAGCGCATCTGCCTGCCGCAGGCCGGCGTTGCGCAACCAGCGCACCGGCAGTTGACGCGAGCCAAAAAGAAGACGGAATCCATCCATCGCCGCCATCATTGCAAGATTGCTGCCCTTGCGCCGTCGCTGGTATCGCTGCAGCACCGACAGGGCGCCGGGAGACAGATCGCGCTGTCGGGCCTCAAGCACGACCCCGGCGAGTGCATCGACATCCGCGAGCCCGAGATTGATGCCCTGGCCGGCCAGCGGATGAATCGTGTGCGCGGCGTCAGCAACCAGCGCGACGCCGGATTCGACGTAGTTGATCGCGTGGCGCTGGCGCAGGGGAAAGCCGGCCCGCGGCGACGACGCGCGGATATTGCCAAGGC
>JBHEPQ010000123.1:0-8549 GCA_046260215.1 Chromatocurvus sp. | reverse complement strand
CAACCGAGATCACGCCCAGGGTGGCGAGTGCCTGGCGCAGCCGGAACATCTGGTAATGAAAGCGCTGCCCGGCCCTGGCGTAGTGATTGCACAGATGCGACTTGGCAAGCAGGAAGGCAAACAGGCCGTCACATTGATATTCCTCCTGCGGACCTCGATAGCCGATCTTCCGAACCACATCGCTGACACGGATGAATTCATAATGGGTAAGGGTCTCGGATTCGCGAAGTCTTTCAAGGCTATCGATGTGGGATCCACCGCTCAACATACAAACGTCGAGTATTACGTCGCGGCCGAGCAGATGCAGGTTCGCCAGGTAGCGCTTGGTCTTCCCGATTTCAGCACGCACGAATCCCGCATAATCATCCGCGACATGTTCGGAGACCGGCGTGAGCCGACTGAAGCGCAGCTTGCCGCCGACAAAAAACGACTGGCGTAGGCCGCTCGTGGAATTATGGGTTACGAACAGCACGTCTTTACGTTTGTCACATACTCGCTTTATCAGATCAGCGGTCAATAGTGGCAGGGAATAGATGCCGGCAACCGGCAGCTTGTGATGGTGCATGGCATCCAGCCACATGTCAGCGAACTCCGGGTTGAGCAGTCCACTGAACAGCACTTCATCCTTGCGGCGACTGTGTGGATCGCGCCCCAGCATCTGCGCATAGCGGTATTCGGTTCCGCGGTACACTTTGGAAACGTGGCGTTCCAGCAACGCGGCACGGTCTCCACCATGGGCATGAGCGACACTGTCTACACGAAAATCCTCCTCGACCATATCGGTCAGCACCAGTACAGGCGTCTGCCCGAGCTGCTGCAGGTAGATCTCAAACTCGGCCAGACCGGCCTCGGCGGCGACGAAGCACCCCATATTCGTCAGGGCTCGGCCATCGTATTGCCAGGCCGTCAGACAGTTGCTGGTGAGGAAAAAGATTTGGGAAGACATGATCAGGTGATCTTCCCGAGAATATCGTAGATCGGGCCGAGCACGGAGAGCATGACCCATCCCAGCAGCAGGCCCAGCACCACGGTGAGCGCGGGCTCGATCAGCGCCTGCACACGCTCGATGGACTCGCGCACATCACGATTGTAGAAATAACTGACATTGGCAAGCGCCGTGTCCAGGGCGCCGGTATTCTCACCTACACGCAGCATGCGGATCACCAGCGGCGGAAACAGCCCTGTGTTCTCGAACGAACTGGTGAGCCCTACCCCCTCGCTGATCTGCCTGTACACGCGCTGCAGCGCCTCCTCGATGACCTTGTTGTCCACCAGCTGCTCGGAAATACGCAGGGAATCGAGCACCGTGATCCCGGAACCAAACATGAGGGCGAAATTGCTGGCAAATCGCGACAGCAGGATCTTGGCGTAGATGGGACCTATCGGCCAGATGCGCAACTTGATGCCATCCACGCGATAACGTACCTGTGAATTCACACGAGCCAAATGGCGTATGCCGAAGAACAACGCTGGCGGCGTCAGGAGGATCATGAACCAGTAATTGATGATAAAATTTGAAACCACGATGAGCGCCCGGGTATGAATCGGCAACTCCTGGCCCACGGACATGATGAAGCTGGTCAATTGCGGAACCAGATAGATCATCATGAAGAACAGCACGCCGAGCACAACGGTAGCCACGAAGGCGGGGTACATGACGATCTTCTTGGTATGCGCGGCCAGTTCATCCTGCCATTTCAGCGATTCCGTGATATTACGCAGCACATCCGGAAGCATGCCGCTTTGCTCGCCGGCGCGAACCAGACTGTAGAAAACCTTGCTGAAAATGGCCGGGAAGCGCTCCAGCGCCTCGGACAGGGTTTTCCCTCCCTCGATATCCTCGATCAGTCCGGCTACCACCTCGCGAAAGCGCGGATTATCGATGCTGTCGCGCAGGTCGGCCAGGCCCTCCATGATCGGTACGCCGGCCCGCGTCAGCTGTTCCAGGTGAAAACAGAATGCGATAAGCTCCCGCCGTCCGACCTTGCTTCGGCCCAGGCTCCAGTCACGGCGGCTCGCCGGCTTGCAGCGAATCATCTCCAGGCCCATGCGCATCAGGCGGGTCTCAAGATCCGAATCATTGGCTGCATCGATGCGACCGAACACGATCTTGCCGTCGTCGTTGATCGCCTTGTATTCGAATGCGGACATCAGATCATCCCAACCGGTCCGTAAGATCGATCACTCGCGAAACCTCATCAATCGTCGTGACCCCCTCGAGCACACGGCGCACCCCATCCTCACTGAGCGGTTGGAAGCCCTTGGAAAGGGCCAGGTTGTGTAATTCGCTCCAGGTTGCCCGGCGGGCCACCAGTTCGTCGAGATCAGCGTCCATTTTCAGGATCTCCATCACCGAAATACGTCCTCGATATCCGGTATGGCCGCAGTGATCACAGCCACGCGCCTGGTACAGGGTGATTTCGGCATCCGCCGGCAGTCGCAGCAGCTTGCGCTCAAAATCAGTGGCGGGAGCGGCCTCCCGACAGTGCGGACAGAGCTTGCGGATCAAGCGCTGGGCAACGATGCCGATGATATTGCCAGCCAGGACATCCGGCACGATACCAAGATCCAGCAGGCGCGGGATGGCGCCGATGGCCGAATTGGTATGCAAGGTGGAATACACCTGATGACCGGTCATGGCGGCGCGCAACGCCATGTCGGCGGTATCCTCATCGCGCACCTCGCCGACCAGAATGATGTCGGGGTCCTGGCGCAGCATGGAGCGAATCCCGCTCGCGAAATCCATCTTGGCCGCTTCGTTCACCGAACTTTGCCGAATCAAGGGCATCGGGTATTCGACCGGATCTTCCAGCGTCATGATATTCACCGACTCGCTGCTGACGTGACTCAGCATGGAATACAGCGTGGTGGTCTTGCCGCTACCGGTCGGACCGGTCACCAGGATGATCCCCTCGGGGCGCGCCATCATGAGCTTCAGCAGGGAGAGCGATTCCGCTGGCAGGCCGAGATTATCGAGCGCAACGATCCCCTTGTTGCGATCGAGTATGCGCAGGACGATGTTCTCGCCCCAGGTCGTCGGCTGCACCGACACGCGGAAATCGATGGGGCGACCATACAGGGTCAACGAGATGCGCCCGTCCTGAGGCGTACGCGTTTCCGCGATGTTCATGCCCGACATCACCTTCAGGCGAACGGCGATGGCGGACCAGTAGTTTTTATGCAGGCTGCGCACCTGGCGCAGCACGCCGTCGATGCGGTAACGCACTCGCAGGAAGCCCTGCTCAGGCTCAAAATGAATGTCCGAGGCACCCGCCTTCACTGCATCGGAGAGCATGGCATCGACCAGCCGCACCAGCGGCTGACTGTATTCCTCGCTTTCACCCTTCAGACTGCTGTAGTCAACCTGGCCGGTCTCGATTTCATGCAGGATCCCATCCACGGTCAAAATGTAGCCGTAGAACTGGTCAATTGCGGACTCGATCTCGGATTCACCCGCCAGCAAAGGGTGTATCTCGACACGCCCGCCCAGGATGGCGCGCAGCTGATCCAGTGCCACCACGTTGCTGGTATCGGCCATGGCGACGGTAAGCAAGTGACGAGCATTGTCGATCGCGATCGGCAGCACCCGGTAGCGCCGCGCGACTTCCTTGGGCACCAGCTTGAGCGCATCCTGGTCGACGACGACCTTATGCAGGTCCACGCTCTCCTGGCCCAGCGCCTCGGACAGCGCATCGCGCACGATCGCCTCGGTCGTGAACCCCAGCGAAACGATGATGCGGCCCAATTGCTCACTGGTCTTCTTCTGCTCGGTGAGCGCAATACGGAGCTGATCCTGACTGAGGATCCCCTGGTCGATCAGGATATCGCCTATGCGACGCGGAGGCTTGGCTGCAGGCGCATTCATGGCTGCGGTATGACAGCAAGCGCCGCGACCCGCCCCTGTGCGGTCGCGTGATCGAATTGGACGGCCTGGCTTCGCGCCAGCTGCAGGGCACGCCGGTAATATTCCACGGCCAATCCCGGTCGACCCAGGTGTTCCAGGCTTACGGCCAGGTTGAAGGCATAATCGGCATTTTCCGGCGCGAGGCGCTGCGCCTCGAAATACGCCTGTTGTGCCTGCGGCCAGCGCCGCTGTGCGGCATACAGGTTGGCCAGGGTGAAGTGCAGATGATCCGAGTTCGGCTGCTCCGCGAGCCTCAGCTTCAGTTCGCTCTCGCCGTTGCCATCCGGTACCTGCTCGAGTGCCGCAAGGGCGGCGAAGGCGGTGGCGTCTCTGGGGTTATTACGGAGCAATTCCCGATATTGATCAATCGCCATAATCCGGTCACCGGCACGCGCGGCCAGCGCGGCGAGACCCAGCCGCGCATCGCGATTGCCGGGATCGCCGGCAAGGACGGCGCCATACGCCCGCTCCGCCTGTAACCAGCGCTCGGCCTGGAAATGTTCATAGGCGCTCAGCAGCGTGGTGCTGACGTGATCCGGGCGGCGGCCACGTTCGATCCGTATAACCGCTTCCTCTCTTGGTGCCGGGATGGCGGCGGCCGGTCCTGCCGTAGTTTCGAGTCGCTCTCGGGGCGGAACATTCAGGACCTTCGGCTCCAGCTGCCCCGCCTGCTTGATATCCTGTTGCGGTACGACCGGCAGGCCGGAACCTTCCTGTGGTGGCACTGCAGGAGTGAGGTATGCCGCGCTCGATGCCTCATCGGCCTGTTCCGGTGCGGGATTGGCAGTCGCCTGGCCATCAAGCGCGCTTGCGGGCGGGGTGGATTGCGGGAGACGCACATAGGCCTGTGGCTGCGCAAGTGCCGCGTAGTAATAATAACTTCCAATGGCAACCGTCAAGGCGACGGTCAGCCCTGCGACACTCATCCAGGTGCGACGTCTTTGTGCGGCTTGTTGCGAAATTCTCGTACCCAGCAAGCGTGCCGCCGCCTGGGTTCCTGGCGTTGGTGTGCTTGCCGGGGGTGACTGGGTCGTGCTTGTGACTTTCGGTACCGGCTCAGTCGCAACCGGCCGCGTTTCAACCAGCTCGGGAGGAATTTCAGAGACATCTTCCTCGCGCGCTGTTTCCGGCGCCATTGGCGGCAATGTCTCGGCGGCAGCCGGCGCATCCTCCAGCGCCAGCGTCAAGCCTTGCGCATGCCCGCTGTCCAGCGCGTCGTCGCTGGCGGGAATCCGTGCCGCGGGCTCAGCCGCGGGCTCCGCCGGCTTGTCCTCCTTGACACGCTCCGCTTGTTTCAGCGCGTCCATCAAAAGACTCATGGACGATCTCCGCGCAGCTGTTCCGTCAGTCGCCGGGGCTCAGAGGTGATATCCCACCCTCCCGGCAGGTAACGCTGGTAATCCGCCAGCTCTCCTCCCAGGCTGGCATCGCGTATCACGCGCGGACGCAGGAATATCACCAGCTCGGTACGGTTTACCTGGTTATTGCGGTAGCTGAACACGTCCCCTATACCCGGGATCTCCGACAGTACAGGCGTTCCGCTTCGACCGAGATCCACACTGTCCTGGATCAGGCCGCCAAGCACCGCCGTCTGGCCGGAATTGATCCGCAACAGGGAGTCCATTTCACGCACCTGAATCTGTGGCACACTGCTCTCGATGTTGAATGGGGCCAATGCCGGGTTCGGATCACGCACGAAACTGGTCACCCGGGAGATCGTCGGACGTATATTCAGGATCACCGTATCGGTATCGTTGATCTGCGGCGTAACACTCATCACAAATCCGACCGGAACCGTGTGCACGGTGCTGGTAAAGGTCGTATTGGCCACGCCATCGGTCGCGGTTGTGTCTGCCTCGATGGTGAAATACACCAGGTTGTCGACCACCTTGAGCAGTGCGGTCTGGTTATTGATCGCCATGATTCGCGGGCTGGAAAGAACCTTCACATCACCAAACTGACGCAACATGCCGACATTGGCGGTGACGTCGCCGCGCCGTGTATCCGGGTCGTTATAGGTAAGCAGCGAAAAAGGTGTCTCGCTGAGGTTGGTCCCGAGCAGCGACTGGTTCACACTCAGACCGGCGCCATTGGCGATCAGATTCCAGTCCACGCCAAACTTGTATTCGTCATTGAGCTTCACTTCGACCACGGTGGCCTCGATCATGACCTGGCGTTGCGCACTCATCAGGATCTGATCCAGAAAGCCCATGATCTGCCGGTGCTCGCGCGAGGTGGCCCGCACCGTGAGGATGCCCGATTCTGCATTCACGATGACCGCGGCCGAGCTCTCGGCATCACTGACATCACCGAGAATTGCACGCACGTTACTTTCCAGTGTTCTCCAGAACTGGTGATTGGACGTACTGGTGACATCCGTGGTCGAGTTGTTGCCCCCCGCGCCCCCGCCTGCCGCGCCGCCCGCGGCCTGGCCCGTGGTGGCGATCTGGGTCGCAACACTCACATTGCTGGTATTGTCGCGCCCCATGTTCACATAGTCGATCTTGTAGCTGCGCAGGAATGGCTGATCGGGCTCGACCTGGAGCGTATCCCCTTCCAGCGTGAACCGGACATTCGCCTGACGCGCGATGCGATCCAGGATCTGCGGCAGGGTCTGGTCGATGGCATTCAGGGTGACGGTGCCGCTGACGCCCGGGTGAATATCCACATTCATGTCCGCATCACGGGCCAGTGCAAACAGCATGTCCTTTACCGATACCTCGGTGACCACCACGCTGTAGGTTTCCAGTGGTGGACTCGGTTTAGGCACTTCCAACCGGGGCGCGCTCTGCACCGGTGACGGAATGTCCTGTACGGCTGTCTGCGGCGAGGCCACATGTCCCCGATCAGGGCGTTGGGGAGTCGGCGCGCAGGCAACCAGCAGCAGGCCCACAAGCAGCATCGCCAAACGTGACGAGTATCGTGTATGCATCATGTATCCTGTCGCGCTGGCAACCAGTAGCCGGACGCCTCCTTTTTCACGGCTGGCAGGGAACGCAGATAGGGACCATTCCCTTTCAGCGCCGCGGGTATCTCTTGCAATGCCAGTTGCGCGGCGGCATAGCTGTCGTAATTTCCGTACAATACCGACCAGCGCTGTGTGCCATTGATGGCAGCGGGCACGATGTAGAGCCGGTCAAGATGGGCCAACCTGGCGGGTTCCATGAGGTAACGTTCCAGCGGTGCAGGAGCCGCACTGTCACTGGTCATGATCTGGATGGTATAGCGACCGACGAAGCCCGAGTTTAACCAGGACTGCGTGGCCGCCACGCGCGCGGAGAAAGTCGAGGAGGATGCGGTTTCAGTGATTTTCGCTGCTTCGGTACGAACCCGCCCGGGGTTCACAGGTGCCAGACTGGGCGAGGACTCGGGTCGAGCGTCTTGGCGGGATATCGAGGCCGTGTTCATGGCGGAGACACCCGCCTGCGGCAGCATCGCCAGGCCCGTCGTGCCGATACCCGTCAGGAACAGGATCAGGGCGGTGAAACCCCAACCCGGGCGCGGCAGCGCCGGCCATTTGGCTGCGAACTCACTGTCGGCGACGGCCCTGCGCAAATGCCGAAACCGTACCTGCCGGCAGTCATCGGCATAGGCGGCCAGCAAGGCCTTGTCGGCGAGGATATGAAGCCGCCGGATGAGCCCACTGGAGGCGCGCGCCAGGTACCAGTACGCGGGTAATGTAAACGGATCCCGCCCCTGGTAACCGGCCGCCCGGAGGCGGAACGGGATATAGTCGCGGACATCCGCCAGTGTCAGCGGGGGTAGGGTGAAGCTGTGGGTAACGCGATCGCGTAGTTGGCGCACCTCATGGACGGCAAGATGCACATCCAGTTCCGGCTGGCCAAACAGTACGATCTGCAACAATTTGTCCTCGCGCGTCTCCAGGTTGGACAACAGGCGGATCTCTTCGAGCGCATCCAGGTCCATCCCTTGCGCCTCCTCGACGAACACCGCCACACGGCGTCCCTGCGCATGGCGCTGGAGCAGGTAGTCGTGCAGCACCTGGAGCACCTTGAGTCGGCCACCGTCCGTAGGCAGCTTGAGGTCCAGGGCAATGGCCTGCAGGACGTCTTCACGCCGCAGGCTGGGGTTGGCCAGGTAGACAATATCGACATCCGCGGCCAGACGGTCGGCGAGCATACGGCACAGCATGGTCTTGCCGCTGCCGACCTCGCCGGTGAGCTTGACGATGCCCTCGCCGCGCAGGATGGCGTAGGCGAGCGCGTCCAGCACCGCCCCGCGCTGCGCCCCCGGGTAGAAGCGGCGCGTGTCGGGGGTGATGCGGAAGGGCGAGGACACCAGCCCAAAATGTTGTCCATACATAGCCAATGCTCCCGGCCGTGGGATATCACCACATGAGATAGCAATATCCGGACCAAAGGCTGAGGGACGCAGATGGCCCGCCCATAAGGAGCACATGGAAAGATGTATCTGTTTGATATTTATATTTTTACAAGCCAAAAACCCCGAGGGGGCATGGCCTTTCGGCTGGCAGGGATGCCGTAGGCAATCTGTCAACACGTTGGCGCTCCCCCTGTCATCCCGCTACGGGGAGCCAAGCGGAAACACGGGCGGGGTCTCCCGCAACTGCGGAAGGCCTGCGTGCAAGCCAATCGGGTGGTAAAGAGGAAATGGTGGCTACGCC
>JBHEPQ010000196.1:0-6469 GCA_046260215.1 Chromatocurvus sp. | reverse complement strand
TCAACGGCACCACCGGCATTGCCGTGGGCATGGCAACCGATATACCGCCGCACAACCTGCGCGAGGTGATTGCGGCGGCGGTGCATCTTCTGGATTCACCCAGAGCCGACGTCGAGGCGCTGTGCGAGCATATTGTAGCGCCCGACTATCCCACCGAGGCCGAGATCATCACGCCGCTGGCGGATATCCGCACAATCTACAGCACCGGACGCGGCAGCCTGCGCATGCGTGCGCTGTGGGAGCGCGAGAACAGCGATATTGTAGTGACGGCCCTGCCCTACCAAACGTCCGGTGCCCGGGTGCTGGAGCAGATCGCGCAGCAGATGCAGGCGCGCAAGCTGCCCATGGTGGCGGATCTGCGTGACGAGTCGGATCACGAGAGCCCGACGCGGCTGCTCATTGTTCCGCGCTCGAACCGCGTTGACTGCGATGCACTGATGAGCCATCTGTTTGCCACGACCGACCTGGAGCGCAGCTACCGGGTCAACCTGAACATGATCGGCAGCGACGGGCGCCCCGCGGTCAAGCCGCTGGACGTGATCCTGGGGGAGTGGCTGGCGTTTCGCACCGCGACGGTACGCCGACGGCTTCAGCACCGGCTTGGGCGGGTACTCAACCGGCTGCACCTGCTCGAGGGCTACCTGGTTGCATACCTGAACATCGACGAGGTCATCCACATCATCCGCACTGAGGACAAGCCGAAGCCCGCTCTGGTGCAGCGTTTCGGTATCAGTGAAATGCAGGCGGAGGCCATTCTCGATCTCAAGCTGCGCAACCTGGCGAAGCTGGAGGAAATGAAGATCCGCACCGAGCAGAGCGAGCTCGAAGCGGAGCGCGAGCAGCTGGACAGGCTGCTGGGCAGCGAAGCGCGCCTGAAAACCCTGATCCGCAAGGAACTGCTGGCGGTGGCGGAGCAGTACGGTGATGATCGCCGATCACCGGTGGTGGCGCGTGGGGAAGCCAGGGCCTTCAGCGAGATCGAGCTGATGAGCGCCGACCCGATCACGGTGGTGGTCTCGGAGAGGGGCTGGATTCGCGCCGCCAAGGGGCACGATATCGACCCGACCAGCCTGAGCTACAAATCGGGGGACGGCTTCAAGCTGGAGGCGCGCGGGCGCAGCAATCAGTCCGCGGTACTGCTCGACTCCACCGGACGGGCTTACACTATCCCCACGCATAATCTGCCTTCCGCCCGGGGCCAGGGCGAACCGCTTACCGGCCGTATCAGCCCGCCCTCGGGTGCGGTGTTCAACGGCCTGCTCATGGGCGACGACGATGTGCGCTGCCTGCTGGCGAGCGACGCGGGATACGGATTCGTCACCACGCTGGGCGACCTGCAGTCGAAGAATCGGGCAGGCAAGGCTGCGCTGACGCTGCCGCGGGGCGCGCAGGTTCTGCCGCCAGGCGTGATCGAGGGAGAGGCGGCGTGGGTCGCTGCGGCCTCGAATGAGGGGCGTCTGCTGGTGTTCCCGCTGCAGGAGCTGCCGACCCTGACCCGGGGCAAGGGCAACAAGATCATCGGTATTCCGGGCGCACGGGTCGAGAGCCGCGAAGAGTATGTCGTAGGCGTGGTCGCACTGCGGGATGAGGACTCACTGGTCATTTATGCGGGGAAGCGTCACCTTACGCTGAAGGGCGCGGAGCTGGCGCACTATCGCGGCGAGCGCGGGCGACGCGGTAATAAGCTGCCCCGTGGGTTCCAGCGCACCGAGCGCATCGCACTGGCCCACTAGGCCGGCGAGGGACGACGGCGCAGGCGGTTCAGCAGCAGCTCGCGCTGGCGCTGAAGCAGTGCGGCGCAGGGCTTTGTGAAGGCCCCCAGCTCACTGTAGCCCCCGCTGTTGCGTTCGCGTACCTGCGCGCAGTCCGTCAGCTCCCGATCCCGACTCAGCGCCGGCGACAGCAGTATGTGTTCGAAATCACCCAGGCAGGCACTGCGGAGTTCATCGGTAACCGACTGCATGTAGAGCCCCGGGTAGATGTCCGAGCTGTCTCCGGGGCCCAGCTCACTGTGTCCAACGGCCATACCGATCGAGAACGACAGCGACATGCTCTTTTCGAGCTCGGTCGACACACTGCGTATCAACCAGGCACAGGACGCCGCGCGCAGCACCGCGCTGCCCCTTCCCTCCTCATCGCTGAAGCAGACAATCAGGCCGAACTGCCGGGCCACCTGCAGCTTCCCGGAGTAGCACGCGGCGGCGGCGTAGACGATTCGATGCAGGCGGTCGGTGTAGCGCCGCAGGTTGCGCTCGTTCAGGCTGTCAACGTAGCCAGCGAGGCTTTCGAGATGCAGATAGAGAACGGCGGTATTGCGGTAATGATCCTCACCTGCCGGTGCCGCCGCGGTGTGGGCGCGCAGAAGCTCCAGAGGCAGCGCAGCGACGCGCTGCTCCAGCAGGGAGAGTTCTCCCCGGGAGGCTCCCGCCCCCGCGGATGGTGTTGAGTCGTCCAGCGCGAGACGTCCACTGACAGCCCGAAGTCGCTGCACCAGCCGCTGCGCGGCGTAGCGTGCCAGCACGAAAACCAGCAGACTGAGAATCACCGCCAGCGCGGTCAGGCTGAGTAGATAGCGTTGTCGACTCTCGCGGGCGCTGGTTCCATCGAGCGTCACCACCGCCTCGCCCGCAACGTCGGCCCCCACGCGCACGGGACGGCGGAAGGTCTTTGGCTGCGGCACCGCAGCCCCGGCCTGCCCCAGCACGCTCCCCTCAAGGTCGAAAACGCTCACGTTCCCGACGCTGGAGGTGCGATGGAACTGCTGCAGTGTTGCCGCCAGACTCAGTAAATCGCCGCTTTCCAGCGCGCCACTCACCTGCTGGGCGAGGTGATTCGCCAGCGCATCGCCAAAGGCGTCCTGCTGTGACTCCTGCAGGTGCGTGCTGGACATGGCGGCGAGAAGAATCAGTGCCAGTCCCACTGCGAGACTGCAGACGGCCGCGATCAGCGGCAGCTGCAGACTTAGACTCGATTGCTGGAGGCTGAATTTCACGTCGGAACCCGAACCCGGTGTTCAGGGCTGCAGTATACCCTGCATGGCATTGCAGGTGAGCGAATCCGCCTGCAGCCCCGGTATTTCCCTGCGTGACCGTGCCGCGCTACCATGCGCGCCGTCAATTCCGGTCACAGGGCATGCCCGTGTCAGCCACAGATATACCCGCCAGTCGGCGGGGCCAGGAACACAGTGCTTTTCTCACCCTGATAGGAACCCCTCTGGATGATGCCGATCTGTCTGCGCTTGCCGCTGTGCTTGAGACGCGGGGCTGGAGGTCGACCGAGCAGCGCTGGCTGTCGCTGCCCGGTGCGATGCGGGGCTGTGTAGAGTGGCGGCTGATCGGGCCCGGCGTCCCGGCCCCCGCGCTGGGCGAGGACCTGCGTCAGCAGGCACTGGAACGTCAATTGGATATAGCACTGCAGCCTGATGAGCTATGGCGCTGTCACCGGCGTCTGATCGTGTTCGATATGGACTCAACCCTGGTCGAGGCCGAGGTGATAGACGAGCTGGCCCGTGCGGCGGGCAGCTGGGAGCGTGTCAGCGCGGTCACCGAGCGCGCCATGCGCGGAGAGCTCGAATTTGTCGACAGCTTTCGTGAGCGTCTGGCGACGCTGCGTGGTCTGCCCGAGGCCTGCCTGCCGACGATTGCCGACAGCCTGCGGGTCTCTCCCGGCGCGGCGGCCCTGGTGGCGACGCTGAAAGCGCTGGGCTACCGCAGTGCGATTGTTTCCGGTGGTTTCCAGTTCTTTGCACAGCGTCTCGCCGGGGAGCTTGGCATCGACGAGGTGTTCGCCAATACACTGGATATCGCCGATGGGTCCGTCACCGGCAAGGCGGTTGGGGGGATTATCGACGGTCAGCGCAAGGCCGGGTTGCTGCAGGAGATCGCGGAGAAGGCGGGCATAGCGAAAACACAGGTGATCGCCGTGGGCGACGGCGCCAACGATCTGCCCATGCTGGGTCTCGCCGGTCTCGGTGTCGCGTATCGCGCCAAGCCCGTGGTGCGCGCCGCTGCGGCGCAGGCCATTACCTATTCGGGGCTCGACAGTATTCTGTTTCTGCTCGGTATTCCCGAGCGGCTGTGGATTCCTGTCCACAGCGGCTCAGATATCTGACCAGATCGAGTCGAATCTGGACGCGTTCAGAGCATCCCGACCGCTGGAGTCGACGTCCTCATCGAGCTGTCTCAGATAGTCGAAGTCAAACTGGCTGAATGCCGCGGTGGATCCCACCTGCCGCTTGAGTTTGATGAGATAGGACTCGTCCTTGCGCGCGAGGATGATTTTCTGGTTCTCCCGGAACACCAGGCGCGGGACCAGCAGCGTGTGTGGCTGCCCGACCAGGGCGATCTCAGGCAGCAGGATCACCCGCAGCGGTCTCGAGTATGCGCCGTCGGGCATTCGCACCTGAGCGGCGTAAGCCGTGCCGCGGGGGCTCAGCAACTCCAGGCCGAGCCGGGTAGATTCGTCCCCGACCTGGCTGATCCAGCGGATGACCGCGATCGACCACTCTCTGCTGGCGTGCTCGCGCTCGTGCAGGCAGACGACATCGCCGATCTGGATGCCTGCCGGCAGGTCGGTCCATTCGACGCAATAACCGCCGGGGCTGACATTGGTGGACTCGGCGGTATACACGATGTGCTTGCGCGGCTCGTGGGTCGTCTCTTCATCGTTGAGCTGTGCCAGCGTCTGCGCATCCACCGCCACCTGGTGCTCTGCGTCGTCATCGCTGCGCGGTGGCCCATCCTGTTCGGCGAAGTCCTCTTCCGGGTTGGCGCGCTGCCAGGCATCCGCCTGGGACAGGCGCCTCAGGAAGGGGTTATCGGCAGATTTATCACTCTCGTCCGGAACGTAATTGTCACCGTGAAGGACCTGCTCCAGCGTCCGTTCGCCGGCAACGTAGAAGTGCACATCGGTGAGGCCGGTGGCGATCCACAGTCGATGGCGTGAAGGCTGGCGTGCGAAGTTGCGCTGGCTGACTTCCCCCAGGGCGCGCCGCAGGTGGTCGAGGAGGTTGGCGTCCAGCCGGGTGTCGCGATTCAATGCGATACTGGTGATACCCTCGCTCTTGTGCCGCTGTTTCAGGCGCTGCAGCTCCACGACCAGCGCGTCGGTGTTGATGTGCCGTAGTGCCGAACTGCTGTGCCCCGCCAGCAGCTTGCTGTAAACCGGTGCGTGATCGCTGTCCAGGTCAATGGTGAACAGGCCGCCGCCAATGTCCGGATCCGCAATGCGAATGAGATCTCGCCATTGCCGAAGCGCACTGAACACCGCCATGATGTCCCGCTGCCGCAGCTGGTTCGTTTTGCAACAGCCCAGTAGCAGTGCCGGCAGATATTCACCGGCAACGGATGTCTCGCCATTCTGTAGCGGATCCTGAACCGGGAGTCGCGCGAGTTGCTGTCGTTCTGCCAGGGCGTACAGTTGATGCAGGGTGGCCCAGCTGTGCAAAGGCGGTGGCTGGTACAGCAGGTGTGCGCGCAGCAGCCCCCTGCCCTGCAGGACGACGGCCCGCTGCAGCGATTCGCAGGCCAGCTTTGCGGGATTGGTCTCGGTCACCGCGCTTTGCCTGGCGATGGTATGTACGGCTGACAGGGCATAGCCGGCGGCACCGAGCTCGTACAGATCGCCGACCAGCTCGGCGCGCTGCTGCGCTTCTTCGGGAAGCGTCAGAGGCTGGCCCAGGAAAGCATGGGTCAGGGCAGTCGATGTCTGCTGCAGGGCCGGCCGCAGCGCCTCGAGTATCGAGAAGCGCTGCGCAGGTGACACCTCCGACCGATTCAGAGTGGATAGCACCGTGCGCAGCTCCGAGCCGCTCTTGAGCGTGTTGCCCGCCGGCAGCCCGCTTGTCCATCGGCTCGCTGCGGCCGCATTCAGCGCGAAGTGCGCGAATTCGGGGAGATCCTGGAGTGGCAGCTTTAATGTGCTGCTGGAATAGTCGACCATGCGTTCCAGTCTCCTGCCGGGGTAGACTTCATTTGTAGCCAAGAGTATCGCACTCTTCCCGTCGGCGGTAATGTCGGCGACTGACTTTTGCGAACCAGTTACGCTATGATGCGCCCGCTTGAACCTCAGGAGACGCATCATGGCCAACCACTCCAGCAATGAATTCCGCCCGGGACTCAAGGTCATGCTCGACGGCGATCCGTGCAGCATCCTCGACAACGAGTTCGTCAAGCCCGGCAAGGGCCAGGCCTTCAACCGCGTGCGCCTGCGCAATCTGAAGACCGGGCGCGTCTGGGAGCGAACCTTCAAGTCCGGTGAGAGCCTGGAGGGCGCCGACGTCATGGATGTATCCATGGAGTACCTGTACACGGATGGCGAGTTCTGGTTTTTCATGGAGCCGAATACCTTCGAGCAGCACCAGGCCGACGATGCCGCCGTCGGCGAGGCGCGGCAGTGGCTGAAAGAGCAGGAGCCGGTGGAGGTAACGCTGTACAATGGCACACCTCTGTCGGTAACGGCGCCTAACTTC
>JBHEPQ010000102.1:0-12194 GCA_046260215.1 Chromatocurvus sp. | reverse complement strand
TTTGCCTTGGCTGCTTGCCATTGAGGTAAGGGAAGGCGCTGTAGGCGCCGGATCCGTGCCTCGCGGGATCGCTGCCACTGTCGATATATTTTACACAGCATGATGGCGGAATCTGGTCAACTGCCGGGAAGGTATCGCAAGGTATTGAATTTCATGGATAAATTTGTTCTATTTCCATGTGGCATGATGTTTATGTGCATTGCTATCACGCCATTTTGTAGGCGTACCTGGTCGAGCAGTCAACCGTCGGTGGATACTGTGATGCATTTTTTTCCACAACAGCCGCCGCGCAGTTTTTTTTGGCGAGCATCGAGAACAGAACTGGGGACAGTAGCGCCTTTGATATCACTGGGGAGAGATAAGTCGGTCAGAAGATACCACCCGATAAACAGGTTTCGTCGAAATCACCATTTAGTTTGAAGATTCAGGTGTAAAGGGTGCCGCCGGTTCCTGCAGGGTTTCTGTTCAGGGTGATGGCACTCTTTAGTACAGTCTCCAGTCCAGAATCCCTCCATCAAGCACGCCCAGACGCATATTCACACGCACGTAATTGGTAGAGGCGAGCAGGTCGGGCTCCAGTCCGAACTGGTTCAGGCGCACTTGAACCCGGATTATGCAGCTTTTGTCCGAATCTTCCGTGGTCTGCAGCGGAATCAGAGTCTCGGCAGTGGATTCCCCGGGTAAGAGCTGTCGAGTGATGACCTGGCTTTGACCGGCCACGCAGTTGGAGATGAATTCAACCTCCAGCGGCGCATTCATGCTTCCCTTTCCGCGCTCCAGCGCGGCTCGCGCCAGCGCAATGCTGTTGCTTGTGAATACATCGGCACGCTCTCCGGGAAACAGGGGTCTCGAAATTCCGTCGAATTCCACCTCAAGCGACAGGTGCTCCAGCAGTTGACCGTGGTCCGACCAGAAGGTGCCTGCTTCCAGTGCCTGCAGAACGCCTGTATGGCTGCGCTCGGGAGCCGCGATGTGAATACGCGAGAAGTCACAAGGCCTTGCATCACCGTGGCCGCTTTGAAAGTCCGAGGACGCCAGCGCGCCCCATAGATCTTTACCTGATTCAAGGTAGCGATCCCAGACGCCCTCAGCCGCTGCAATCGCGTCAACGCGTATGCCGGCGCGGCGCCAGCGTTGAAGATCTTTCAGGCCTTCATCGATGCTCGGGGCCTTGCGCGGGGGATGATTGTAGATCAGGAATGCGGGGTGTCCGGCATCGCGTATGCGCTTGACCAGGTGTAGAACGCTTCGCTCCCGGTCACTCCCTTTCCCGCGTTTGGGGTCACGTAATTCCGCTGTGTCATGTCGCAGCCGCGGCAGCCATTCCGCCTCCTGCTCCGGGTGCAAGAGGATGCTCATGTGCTCGCCTCCTCGGTATGGAAGCTCAAGCTCCATGCCGAGGAAGAGCAGGAGTTCGGGATGCTCGCGACGCAGCGCTGCAATGCTCTGGCGCTGCTTGTCGCCGCCGGACGGCGCCACATCTGAATGATCTGTGACTGCGAGGATGTCACAGCCGGCTCCAACTGCCCCTGTAACCAGATCGGAGCCTTCCAGGCTGCCATTCGAGGTCCGTGCGGGTGTTTGCAGGTCAGCGATCAGGTCCGCGCGCTGCCATGCCCAGGGGACTTCGTTGCGCACGACCGCGGTGGGGTTATCGGGCAATGTGGACACGAGGGCTAGCATGAGGGCAAGTCCGGTTCCCGCGACGGCAAACCTGATGAGACGTCCCCGAAGAGGCGCGGCCCGCCACTGCCTGGCGTCTTTGGCTTTGCTCGTGCTTACACTCGCCTGTCGCGGGCGCTCGCCGTGGACGGCCATTGCCACACCGATTCCCAGCGCGAGCAGGGCGTCGGTAATCTCGGGTGTGGCACCCTTTACGTACACCTGAAACCATTCCGAGACAAACAGAAGTATCGTGGCGGCAATGGTGGCCAGAGTCAGCGTCAGCCGGGCCTCAAGCAACAGCCAGATCAGAAGGCCATACAGGACCAGCTTCTTCCACGTGGCCATTACGTTGATTATAAGGTTCCCGCCAAGCGAACCGCTGAATGGAATCCAGCTGAAACTGGCAGGCGTCTCGCGCAGGGTGAGTGACAGGTAGCTGGCGCCGACAATGGCTAGCGCCAGGAGCAGTGCCAGTGCTGCCGGGCTCCAGCGAGCACCGAGTATGCGCCATAGTACAAGGGCACAGAGTGCCCCCGCGAAATCATCAACATTGACGGTGCTGCCAACGAGAAGTCCGCCCATGCCGAGAACAAAAAACGTGACCAGTGGAAACCAGCGGTGGCGTATGCCGGGGGCGTAGCGCTCAACCAGCTGATAGCATATCAGCCAGAGGACGGTGTTCTGGAATACCCAGAATGGTGACGGGGTGCGCCGCACTGTTAACGCGATCGCGTTGTCTCGCAGCAGGCCGAGGTCCAGCGTGGGAACGAAAGGTATCCACTGGTAAGCCAGCCATCCTGCGACGAGTAGCAGGGGAATCGGCAGTGGCCCGGTCAGCGTGGGCAGCCTGAATCGGCTGCTCACAAGGGCCAGTCCAACAAGTAGCCCCAGCACCATTCCCACAAGGTTCCAGGCCACGTCTGCACCGGAGGGTACGCGACTGGCGATAAACACCTGCGCGACCTGTGCCAGATAGGCCACGATGAGTCCTGAGACGCTGAACAGAGCGAGATCTCTGCCACGCGTCCTGCGTTCTCTGCTCGCAGCGATCGCAGAAAAAACACCGAAAGGGATAAACAGGAGAGTATTGGCAATAATATTGCCTCGCGACTCGCCGGCCAGGTCGAAATCCACCAACTGCGCCATGCGCTCGGGCGTGTAGGTGTGGGCCGAAAAGGTCAGGGGGTAGATGGATCCGTAAAAAATCAGGACCGCCATCACCACCAGCAGCGCGCGCATTTCCTGTCCCTATTTCAGGCCGTATCTCTCCAGCATGGAATAGAGCGTCGGTCGCGTCACGCCAAGTAAATTGGCTGCTTCTGAAACATTGTCACTGGCGCAGGCCATCGCACGCCGTATCGTTTCGCGCTCGGCGTTATCGCGCACCTGACGCAGGTTGAGCGGCAGACCCTGCGTCTCGCCGGTCACACTTTCCAGCTCCAGGTCTTCGGCGCTCACCTGACTGCCATCCGCCATGATCACCGCGCGCTTGATGCGACTCTCAGGCTCGCGCACATTGCCCGGCCAGCCGTAGGCTTCGATCGCCGCGGTTGCTGACGCATCAAAGCCCTTGACGCCGGTGCCGTGTTCCGCCGCGAAGCGCGACAGGAAGGATCTCGCCAGCACCAGTGCATCCCCTGTGCGGTCCTTCAGGGCCGGGATCTTGATGGTCATTTCGCTGACGCGGTAGTACAGGTCCTCGCGGAAGCGGCCATCGCTGATGTGCTCTTCAAGGTTCTGATGTGTCGCGCAGATAATGCGCACGTCCACCGGGATTTCCTTGCGTCCGCCGACCCGTTCGACCACGCGCTCCTGCAGAAAGCGCAGCAGCTTGGACTGCAGCTCCTGGGGCAGATCGCCGATCTCGTCCAGGAAGAGTGTGCCGCCGTCGGCGTACTCTATTTTGCCAGGCGTGGTCTGGCTCGCACCGGTAAACGCGCCCTTCTCGTAGCCAAACAGCTCGCTTTCCAGCAGGTTTTCCGGGATAGCGGCGCAGTTGATGGCGATCATCCTCTTGCCGGCGCGTGGACTGAGTTCGTGGAGGGCGCGGGCGAAGCGCTCCTTACCCGTGCCCGAGGCACCTAGGAGCAGGGTGGTGATGTCGGTGGGCGCGATCTTCTCGACTGTGCGGCAGACCTTGAGCATCTCCGGGCTGGTGGCGATGATACCGGCCAGTGGCTCGTTCTGCTCAGCCTTCTGCAGTCGGTGGTTCTCGATTTCCAGTTCGTAGACGTGCTGGGCGCGGTCGACCAGCAGAGCCAGCAGCTCGGCATCCGCCGGCTTCTGGTGGAAGTCGTAAGCGCCGCCGGCGATGGCTTTCACGGCGTTGCCGCGGTCGTTGTCGCCGGTGACAACGATGACCTTGGTCTCAGGGGCGAGTGACAGGATCTCGCCCAGCGTTGCCAGGCCTTCGGTGACGCCGCCCGGGTCTGGCGGCAGGCCGAGGTCGAGCAGGACGACGCCGGGCTGGTGGCGGCGCAGCATGGCGATGCCTTCGGTGCGGTCGCCGGCGGCGACCACGTCATAGCCTTCGAAGGCCCAGCGGAGCTGGCTTTGCAGGCCTTTGTCATCTTCTATGACTAGCAGGGGTTTGTTGGTGTCTTTTTGCATTGTCTATCCTCGAAGGCGCTTCGTAGTACCGTCGGTGAAGCCGGCAAACGCTTTCGAGACGCGCCGTTAACCCATCCATAGGGGCTCAACGGCGCCATCCATGGCGCCGATGGTCTCGAAACCGTCTGCCGGCTCCACCGATTGCTATCGAGCGTTGACTGGTCAATCTGCATTGGAAACTTGCCCGGTCGGGAGTCGAACGGTGAAGCGGGTGCCCTTGCCGGGGGTGCTCTCAACGTCGATGTCGCCGCCGAGCTGGCGGATGTATTCTCGGCTTTCAAACACGCCGATACCCATGCCGGTGAGACCCTTGGTGGATTCGAAGGGGCGGAACAGGCGTTTGCGGAGGAACTCGTCGTCCATGCCGCGGCCGGTATCGATAATGTCGACGCTGGCGCTCTGTTTGTCACAGCCGAGGCACACGCGCACGTCACCCTCTGGGTCGGTGGCTTCCTGGGCGTTCTGTACCAGGTGCGTGAACACGGTCGCCAGGCGGTCGCGGTCGGCTTCCACACGGCAGGTGATACCCGGATCCAGCTCGGCTGTCGGCGCGGGCTGGGTGCTGGCGCGATGCGCTACTACCTGTTTGAGCAGGGCCGCCACGTCGACCAGCTCGGCATCGGCGCTGCGCACGCCGGAGCGCATCTGCTCCATCAGCCGTTGCATGCGGGTGACGGAGTTCTCCACGGTGGCAATCATGTCGTCTATAAAGGCGGGGTTGTCGCGGTGTCTGGCAGCATTGGAAACAATCAGGGACTGCTGGGCGAGAATGTTTTTCAGGTCGTGCACCACATAGGCGGAGAGTCGGTTGAAGGCGTCAAACTGCCGGGCCTCCACCAGTGCCTGGCTGGCGAGATGCTGGGCCAGATGGCTGGCGGCCTGGCGTCCGGCGGTCTTGAGCAGGTCGCGGTCTTCCCAGTTCAGGCTCTGCTTGAGGTCGGACCCCTTGAGTATCAGCAGGCCTTCGAGGCGCTCGCCAAACAGTAGCGGGATGATAAGCCAGAGGTCTTCGTCTGCTTCCAGCCACTCGGGCAGGGCAAGGCCTTCGTACAGGTCGGGGCTCTGGCGTCGCTCGCGCAGGTCCACCACCCAGTCGCTTTTTGCCACCCAGGTCGGCAGGTTGCCCAGGCCCTCTCGGCATCCCGCAGGCGGTGGCATCTGCCAGTGCGCGAGGAGTCGGGGCGGGTCGCCGGGTGGTGTGCTGAACAGCAGACCGGCACGGCCGCTCACCAGCGGCGCCATGGGGCGAATAATACCCTCGGCCACATCCCCCGATAGGCTGGCCAGGGCGTGGGTAAACTTGAGCCACTCATCGCGGTAGTCGTAGCGGTAGCTGAAAAAGTGTTTGGACAGAAAAACACGCAGGTGCGCGCGCAGCTTGCCTGAGAACAGCAGGCTTGCCAGAAGCGCGCCACTGGCGGCGAGAAAGCCGACCTGCAGCACGCCGCTCCAGGTGCCGCCGAGGTACTTGATGAAGTAGCCGATTACGGACATGCCGAGCAGGTATAGGCCGGTGCCCATCAGAGTGACGGTGTGGAACACCACGTGCCGGGACACGTGCAGGTCCATGCGCCACTGCGTATTGCGGGCGATGCCGATGGCCAACCAGGGCGTTACGAGGGTGGCGACCAGGCCACGCGCCTGCCACAGCTCGGCATCTAGCTGGCGAAACAGCAGTGCTTCGGCGTACATGAAAAAGTCATAGGTATAGAGGGCGCCAAGGCCTAGGCAGAGAAACTTCAGGGACCAGCGCTCGCCGCTCGCGGCGTTTCGATACAGTTGCTCGATCAACACAAGCCCACAGATAGCAAGGATTAGCCAGACGACAAGCATCAGATCGTGTTGCTGTGACAGCAAGGCCCTGGGGATCATCTCCCGTGGCATGGCGGGCACGAGCTGAAGCCCAAGGATAACCAGCCCCAACACAATAAAGGGCGAGAGCCATTGGCGACCATGCCAGCGCCAGGGCTTGTCGCCGTTCTGCAGACTGAGCAACTGCAGTAGAAAAAACAGCCAGGCGGCGTTGCGCAGTAGTTCCATGACGCGAATGAGGCGCAGCGGCGGGTAGTCTGGCAGCGTGCCAAGCGCAATAGTGATCGCCCAGGCAGCCGTTAAACCGCAGGCGAGCGTAAGGCTCGGCCCCAGCGGCTTCACTCGCCAGCGAACCAGCAGCAGCGCGCTGATCAGGGCGAAGGCGAGTCCGGCAAGGCCATAGGTGAGCAGACTGATGTTGCTGGGCACGTGGTGAATATCCTGCCTTGGGTCATTGTGTCATGGGTTGATCACATCGGGATTGTACCGCTATCCAGGCGTGGCGTTGTCGGGGAGGGGGTGTGGTGGGGCGAATTTGTGGGGGATGTCACGGTTTGTCAGTCGCGGTTGAGGCTCCGTGCCTTTGGGCCGGTCCGACCACCGGCGCGGGACCTCTGACGTGGTATCGTATCTAATCAGGCTGCTGAGCAGGCTAACGCCACAAAAATATGACCCCGTTCCCATCCTCACCAAAACGCCCCTATGACTCATCACACCTTCTCTTTATACTCTTTTAGCTTTACGAGTGACTGCTCCGGCAACCACGCGATGCAGCTCTGGATGACAGATGACCCGCTACAGCGACGTACAACAGGCCCTGAAAGACAGCCCGAAAACCTGGCTGGTGACCGGCGTTGCCGGTTTCATCGGCTCGCACCTGGCCACGTCCCTGCTCAAGCTGGGGCAGCGGGTGGTGGGCCTCGACAACTACGCCACCGGCCACCGACACAACGTTGACGTTGTGCGCGACGTCGCGGCGGCGACCAATACTCGCTTTAGCTTTGTCAGGGGCGACATTCGCGATCTCGTGGATTGTCAGCGCGCGGCAGAGGGCGTCGACTTCGTGCTGCATGAGGCGGCGCTCGGCAGCGTGCCGCGCTCGCTGGCGGACCCAATCACCACCAATGCGGCCAACATCGATGGCTTCGTCAACATGCTGGTGGCGGCGCGGGATGCCGGTGTCACCCGCTTTGTCTACGCGGCGTGCTCCTCCACCTATGGCGATCACGAGGCGCTGCCCAAGGTGGAGGACACCATCGGCCGGCCGCTGTCGCCCTATGCGGTAACCAAGTATGTGAATGAGCTGTATGCGGACGTGTTTGCCCGGGCGTACGGCATGCAGTGCATCGGCCTGCGCTATTTCAATGTCTTCGGCCCGCGCCAGGACCCACAGGGGGCCTACGCCGCCGTTATTCCGCGCTGGTTTCATGCGCTGCTGGCGGGGGAGGCCTGCGCCATCAATGGCGACGGCAGCACATCCCGCGACTTCTGCTTCATCGATAACGTCGTGCAGGCCAATATCCTGGCGGCAACGGCGACAGTTGAGGAAGCCAGCAGTGAGGTTTACAACATCGCGGTTGGGGATCGCACCTCGCTTACTCAGCTTTACACGCTGATGCGCGACAACGTGGCTAAAGCGCATCCCGAAGTCGCCGGCCGCGAGCCGACGTATCGCGATTTTCGCGACGGCGATGTGCGCCATTCCCAGGCCAGCATCGATAAGGCGCGCAAGGATCTTGGCTACGAGCCCGCCGTGAAGATCGCCCAGGGACTGCAGATAACCGCAGACTGGTTCCTGGCGCAGCACGCCGCTACCGCCGGATCGTCGGTGGTGGAGGCACTGCCATCAGCCACACCGCCATCAGACACATCATCATCGACTTCAACGAAAGCAAAAACGGAAACGCCATGAACAATACCGTCGCCATTGTCGGCCTGGGTTACGTCGGCCTGCCGCTGGCTATTGCCTTCGGGCGTCAGCGCCCAACCATCGGGTTCGATCTCAACGAGCGCAAGCTCGCGCATTATCGCGAGCACCATGACCCCAGCGGTGAAGTGCCAACGGAACAGTTTGGCGAGGCTAAACACCTCGAGCTCACCAGCGACCCGGCGCGCCTGGCAGAGGCCTCCACCATTATCGTGGTTGTGCCCACGCCGATTGATGACGCCCACCGGCCGGATCTGTCGCCGCTCACGGGCGCCTCGCGGACGGTCGGTCAGCACATGCGCGCGGGTACCACGGTAATCTTTGAATCCACGGTGTACCCGGGCTGCACTGAAGAAGTGTGCGTGCCTATTCTTGAGAAGGAATCCGGCCTGCCCTGGGCGGGTCGCGATGGCGTCGACAGCGGGGTGGACGGCTTCTACATTGGTTACTCGCCCGAGCGCATCAATCCGGGTGACAAGGTGCATCGGCTGGAGACGATCACCAAGGTGGTGTCCGGGGACACGCCGGGCACCCTTGAACGCGTCGCCGCTCTTTACGAGAGCATTATCGATGCCGGAGTCCACCGGGCGGCCAGCGTGAAAGTCGCCGAGGCTGCCAAGGTGATCGAGAACACCCAGCGGGACCTCAACATCGCGCTCATGAATGAGCTGGCGCTGATCTTTAACAAGCTGAACATCGATACCCTGGACGTGCTGGAGGCGGCGGGCACCAAGTGGAACTTCCTGCCCTTCCGGCCCGGGCTGGTGGGCGGCCACTGCATTGGTGTTGATCCATACTACCTCACCTATAAAGCCGAGAGCGTTGGCTACCACCCCCAGGTAGTGCTCGGCGGGCGCCAGACCAACGACGGCATGGGTAAGTTTATCGCCGAGCAGACGGTCAAGCAGCTGGTTAGCCGAGGTCATCCGGTGGCCGGCGCAAAAGTCACCGTGCTCGGCCTCACCTTCAAGGAAAACTGCCCCGACCTGCGCAACTCCCGCGTGCCGGACATTATCCGCGAGCTGCAGGACTACTGCTGCGACGTGAGCGTGCACGACCCGCTGGCGGACCCGGAGGAGGCCGAGCACGAGTACGGTCTGCCCCTGGTCGACTGGGAGGCGCTGCCCGATGCCCACGCGGTGGTGCTGGCGGTGGCGCACGACGCGTATCGCAGCGAGGGCCTCGCGACGATTACCTCGCGTCTGGCGTCGGGAGGCGTGATCATGGACATCAAGGGTCTACTGGATCGTGGGGAGGCTGCGGCAGCCGGCGTCTCCCTGTGGCGGCTGTAGCTGTGGCGACTCCAGGCGGCCGCGTGACAGTGGTCACAGTCAGGGGTAGTGCCTGTGAGCGCAGTCACAAACACCGCGACCGATGACCGGGAATGCTTGTCATTGACCGCGTACCCACGCAGTCTATGCTTATCTGATATAAGACGTGCATGCATAAGATGCGTGCCAGCGGACTGAAAATACTATGTACGATCTGTACTACCGATTCACAGCAGAGCCGTTCCGGCTGAGTCCGGATCACCATTTCGCTTTTCAGCACCGTGGTTATAAGAAGGCGCGCGCATATATGGCCTACGCCTTCATGCGCGCCGAGGGCTTCGTCATGGTCACCGGTCGCCCCGGAACCGGCAAGACCACGCTAGTCGGTGCCCTTGTGGATGATCTGTCCGGTGAGAAAGTTACCACCGCCAATATTGTCTGCTCCCAGCTCGAGGCATCGGACCTGTTGCAAATGGTCGCCTACGAGTTCGGCGTGGATGTCGTGCATACGGAAAAAGGCGTGCTGCTGCAGCATCTGTCCCGGCTGCTGCAGAAGTGGCATCGCGAGGGGCGTCGTGCGCTGTTGATTGTGGATGAAGCCCAGGACCTTTCCGTCTCCGCCATGGAAGAGCTGCGCCTGCTCACCAACATCCAGGTTGCTGGCAAACCACTGCTGCAGATTTTCCTTCTCGGCCAGCCAGACCTGCGCGAACTCATTCTGTCGCCGCCGCTGGAGCAGGTGCATCAGCGCATTGTCGCTGCCAGCCATCTTGAGGCGCTGGAAATGGACGAGACAGAAGCCTATGTGCGTCATCGCCTGACGCTGGTGGGCTGGCGCGGCGATCCGGATATCAGCCGCGCAATCTATCCGCTGATCTACAAGTTCAGCGAGGGCGTGCCGCGGCGCATCAACCTGATCTGCAGCCGGCTGCTATTGCACGGCAGCGTGGAACAGCTGCATCGGCTGAGCGTGGCCGATATGAAAGAAGTGCTGAGCGAGCTGCAGGGTGAAAGCCTTGCGGCGGGCAATCAGCTGGTGGAAAACGATTTCCAGGTGGATGATGTCTTTGAGGCCTCAAACACCCCACTGCAGGGAGAGACTGCTGCACGCGAGAGCGTAGGGCGCTCACCCGCGCGAAATTTGCGCGATGTGGCCTCCCGTAGTGCTGGTGGTGCCGAGGACTCCACAGATCCCGCCGAGGAACCTGAGCCAGCCAACTCGGGAGAGGCGCCGCGCGCCACGGGTACGGGAGATGTTGCGGCCGCTATGCCTGAGCAGGGCAGTGGCGATAAGGACCCGAAGGACAGCAGCAGTGCCTGGCGTCGTCGCATGCGCCGAAATAACCGGATTTTCTGATCGCCGTCAGGCGCCAACCAAAAAGCACAGGGGAGCGATCATGCTCAATAACAGACAAAAAACAGCGGGAAATTACTCGATCGGCAGCCTGGTCTGGCGCCGAGTGCAACAGGTACTGGGGGTGGCTGTGACAGGCCTTCTGGTCGCCTGCGGCGGCAACCCAACATCGGTGCCCTTCGATGAACGTGCGAGTGGTCCAGATTACAATTATGTGATCGGCCCCGGCGACACCATGGAGATTTTTGTCTGGGGCAACGAGGAGCTGAGCACTAGCGGCATCGTGCGTCCTGACGGCAAGTTCACCACGCGTCTTGTGGAGGATCTTCCCGCCAGTGGCAAAACCTCTACTGAACTCGCTCGTGATATCGAGAAAGCCTACTCAGAGTATGTGCGACAGCCCGTGGTAAGCGTGATCGTTAACGGCTTTGTTGGCGTGCCCGAGCAGCAGGTGCGCGTGGTGGGCGAGGCCATGACGCCATCCAGCGTGCCCTACCGTCAGCATATGACCCTGCTCGATCTGATGATCGCCGTCGGCGGCATGACCGAGTTCGCTGCGGGCAACAAGTCTGTGCTGGTCCGTGGCTTTGGCGGCGAGCAGCGCTCTTTCGGCCTGCGCCTGGACGATCTACTCAAGGACGGTGATATCTCGGCGAACATGGCCATGATGCCCGGCGACATCGTGATTATTTCGGAATCCTGGTTCTAAACCGACACAAGCGGGCGGACGCAAGCTATGCAAGAAGCACTGTCGCAAATTCTCAGCTATGTCTGGGGCGTATGGCGCTACCGCTGGCTGGCATTGATTGTCGCCTGGATGGTAGCGATAGGTGGATGGGCCTTTGTCTGGCAGATGCCGGAGTCTTACGTCGCCAGCGCCCGCGTCTACGTTGACACGAATTCCGTCCTGCGGCCGCTACTGCGCGGACTGGCGATTGCGCCAAACATCGACCAGCGCATTTCCATGATGAGTCGCACACTGCTTAGCCGGCCCAATCTGGAGAAACTCGCGCGGATGACGGACCTCGACGTCATGGCGACGACCGAATTGCAGAAAAACGAACTCATACAGCGTTTGGGCGACACTATCAGTTTGCGGGGTAGTCGCGTAAATCCTTCGCTTTACGAAATTACGGCGCGTCACCGTGACCGCGAGGTGGCTAGGCGGATCACCCAGTCACTGATCACGGTTTTTATAGAGTCCTCCCTCAACGAGAAGCGTGAGGATAGCTCTGGCGCGCAGAGCTTTCTTGACAGGCAGATCGCAGACTACGAAAAGCGCCTGATCCAGTCGGAAGGCCGGCTGGCTCTATTCAAGCAACAGAATGTCGACGTACTGCCCGGCACCGGTGGTGATTACTACAGCCGCCTGGAAGGTGCCCGGTCCAGCCTCTCCAGTGCCCGGCTTGCACTGGATGAACTTCAGAATCGTCGCGCTGAGCTGCGTCGCCAGCTCGACGGCGAGGAGCCTGTCTTTCTCGGCGGCGGTGCGGGAGCCGTGACAGGTAATTCTCCACTCGATCAGCGCGTGCAGGCGCTCAACGTACGTCGGGAC